>DATAGL010000546.1:0-18825 GCA_036263755.1 Chitinophagaceae bacterium
CTTTGCACTTCCGGGAAGCGACCCTCACTGGCGTACGATGAGGAAGGTGATCCATCCGGCAAAGGCGGCATAGGTGCCGATCACCCGGAAAGGGATGCTCTTTTCGAACCGTTTGCTTTTGAAGAATTCTTTCCTGAGGTCCGGCCGGCCTTCTGCTGCCCGCAAGCCGGCCAGTACCGCCCGGCTGTTGTCGGCGGCATTGAAAATGACGTCTTTCCGGTCCGGGTGGTCTTCGGCCAGCCGGAAGAAAAACTCCGGCCGCTGAAGGGAAACTGCACGCACCACCGCGCCATAGTAACCGTCCGCTGTTGGCCCTTCGCCCAACAGCGAGAGGCTGTCTTTCAGTTCGGGGTAGGCGATGCTCCCGATAGTGCGCATCAGCGGTCCGGTCAGTGCTGTATAGCGGTCCTGCGTCCGGCGGATGCTGTCACCCAGGGCCTGCAGCCTGCGGTCAGCCCGGTCCCGGAAGGCCGCGGGATGGATCGCCTGCCGGTCCAGGGTGTTCCAGGATGCATAGCCATGCCGGTAGCTGTACCGAAGCACCGGGTAGCTCCGGTTCAGTGTATCGCAGAGCGCAAAGAACCGGCCCAGGTAATAAGCATTGTTCAGGGGAATAAAAGCGGCTCCTGAAGCGGTATCCAGCTTATAGCCGGCGGCCGGTCCCCCGGGGACGACCAGGTAGAGGGATCCGCCGTTGGAAGTGATGTTCCTGTTTTTCCCCAGGTAAAGGACCCCGGATGCTCCGGGCTGCCGGGTAAGCGTGTCGCTGTGGGCAAGGGAATACCCTGTTCCCCCTTTATCCCAGTAACGGCCAAGCTTATACGCCATCCCGCCCGATGGGGTCAGCAGCACATAGAAAAGCCCTGCCTTGCTCCTGGCTACAAGAACGGTTTCCGTCCCGCCGTCCTGTCCGAAGGCCGGGAAAAGCGCGCAGCAAAAAAGGAGCAGTGTACAGAGATAGGTAGCGGTACCGGCAGTGGTTACCCGGGCCTTCCGCTGCAGGGATGCTTTGTCCGGCAGGAAGCGCAGGGACTGCCTTTTCCCGCCGGCACAATCGTAGGAGGAGCAAAGGTCATGGGCAGGTTGGGAGCGGCCAACCGTCCCGCTTCCCTTGCAGGTTATACCGGCCGGGGAAGCGCTCCCGTCATGTTTTATGGCCGGGTTGTCCATAGGCACAAGTTCGCACAATGGTTCCGGAAATAAAAGCTCCCGGCAAGGTACATGCGTTCCTTCCCGGGAGCTGCTTTTTCGGTTCCGCCTTGATTCCTCCGGTGCCCCGTTCAGGGTTCCGGGCGGTGTGGACGATGCTAAAGGTCCACATCCGGGCCGCCGCCCCAGATACCGAAGGCCCGCAGGAGCCAGAGGATCAGTACAATGACCACCACGAGGTTGAGGATCGATTTGACCGTGGACTGCATGGGAATAAACCGGTTGATAAGCCAGAGGATAAGGCCTACCACTACCAGGACGATGACGATGTTAATCAGGGACATAACCAATCTTTTGAATGATACCACATCTATGCAAAGAGCGGGCCCGGGTCCTCAGAAAGGCTTGGGTGCGCCCATGTGGTGGTACAGCATCCACTGCAGGTTCGTTTGCCGGGGCACCAGGCCCGTTCCCGTTCCAGTGGTCTTTGAAGCCCGCCGGGAGCAGCGGGGAGGGGAATGGCATGGCGTCACCGGCCTCCCGTCTGTTGAGGTCAGGATCTGCGGTAACAGCGCAGGGCTCCTGCAGTTGGGAAAGGGGACGTAGTGTTCTTTTCTTTCAGGACACGGGTAAGCTTACGGTAAAAACGGCGCCCTGTCCGGGCGTGCTTTCGGCCCGGATCCAGCCGCCATGGTTCTCCGCCACTTTTTTTGCGATGGAAAGACCCACGCCCGTACCGGCGTATTCGTCCTTGCCGTGCAGGCGCGTAAACATCTGGAAGATTTTTTCGGCATACCGGGGCTCGAAGCCGATGCCGTTGTCCCGGACCTGGATATGGTAAACGGGCACCCCCTTTTCTTCCGCTTTGCGGGCGCTGAGCTCCACCACCGGCGGCACACCGGCACGGCAGTACTTGAGAGCGTTGCTGATCAGGTTCTGGAACAGCTGCTGGAGCTGGCGGCGGTAGCCCATCACCCGGGGCATGCCCTCGTAAAGCACCACGGCTTTTTTGGTTTCCACTTCCACCTCCAGGTCCTCGAGCACGGCCCGGATCTCCTCGCCGAGGTCCACGGCTTCCTTTTCATGCGGCTTCTGGCTCACATGCGAATAGAGGAGCAGGTCGTCTACCAGGTGGCTCATGCGCTTGGTGGCCTTGTCCATTTTATCGAGCGTGCGCCATTCCGCTTCCTTACCGTCCGGGTCCAGCTGGTCTTTCAGGATGTTGGTGAACAGCTGGATCTTGCGGATCGGTTCCTTCAGGTCGTGGGAAGCGGCATGGGCGAATTCCTCCAGGTGCTGGTTGGAGCGCTCCAGCTCGCCGATCTTGTCGAGCAGCTCCAGCTGGAGGTGCTTCAGCCGGGTAAAGTCGGTAAAGTACACCACTACCTGTTCGTCCATGCGGGTGGCGCTCATCTGGTTGTACAGGTCAAGGCCGTCCTGGTCGTAATGGATCTCCCAGGATTGCGGCACGCCCGTACGGTAGGTTTCCGCCACGTTGGTGAAGGAGCTGGTTTGCAGGTAACCGGGAAATACCTCGCTCACCCGCCTGCCCTGCAGGGCTTCCGGGGTGGTGTTGGCGTATGCGGAGTAGGCGGCATTGGTCAGCTTGTAGCGGAAGTCGGTTATGATGCCGTTCTCTATAACGGGCTCGAGTACCTGCAGCGGCTCGCACGACAGGTTGATGAGGTTTTGAAGATAGCTGTTGGCCTGCAGCAGGGAGTGGTGCGCGGCCTTCAGTTCGGCCGTGCGCCGGGCTACGGTTTCCTCGATCTCCCTGCGGCTGTTCACATGCGCGGTGGTTTCCATACAGGTGACCAGTACGCCGCAGATGGCACCGCTGTCGCCGTAGGCCGGGCTGTAGGAAAAAGTCCAGTAGACATTCTCCAGGGTGCCGTTGCGGAAGATGGGCAGGAGCTGGTCTTCGTACCAGGCCGGCTTTCCTGTGGCCATGACGTTCCGGATCAGCGGGCCGATAAAGTCCCAGGTCTCGGGCCATACCTCTTTTCCCCGCAGGCCCAGTGCCGGGTGCTTGCCGTTTTCGCCGAGGCTGGGGCGGAAGGCATCGTTGTAAAAGCAAAGTAATTCATCGCCCCAGAACAGGAACATCGGGAACGCGGAGTGCAGGAGGTTGGACAGCGTGATGCGCAGGCTCAGCGGCCATTGCCGGACGGGGCCCAGCGGGGTGCGGGACCAGTCGTAGCTGCGGATGCGCTCGCCCATTTCGCCCCCTTCCTGTAAGAAGAGGCTGCTGGATTCCTGACGTAGGATCGGGTTCAAGGCAAGGGTGACTTTTTCACCCCGAAATTAGGCCTTTTGTGCGTTCCGGCAGCAGCCGCTCCTTCTTCACGGCGGCTTAATACGCCGAGCGGTCCGGCAGGGGATCGGCATCCGAGAATGAGTAGAGGTATTTCGTTTTTAACGCCGGAAGTTCCCTGTTTTTGCCCTGGGCTTTCAGTGCCTGGTAGAGTCCCAGCAGCGACCAGCCATTGCCCGGGTTCCAGGAAAGGTCGGCGCGGTATACGGCTTCGGCCGCGGCCGGCTGGCCCCGCTGCATCAGGAAGGCGCCGTAATACTGGCGGGCCGGCAGCATCCAGAGGGCCGGCTCCGAATACAGGAGACTGTCTTCCGCGGCAATGGCCTTGCGGATGGCGGCAAAGGCTTCCTTATCCTGTTTCTGCTCAAAATGAAGGTTCGCCAGCAGGATGTTTTCGGCCACCACGGCGCATTCGTAAGGGGTACTGGTATGGGGGGCGAAGCGCTCGCGCAGTTTCGGCTCCTCCATTTTCCGGCGCAGGTCTTCAAGGTGACGGGCCGCCCGGGCGGACTGACCGGTTTTGGCGGCGGCCATGCCCCGGGCAAAGTCATTCAGGATGCCGGCATAAATCCATTCCGGCCGGATGTCGGATTGGTCCTGCAGGATGGCCTCCCATTTGCCCATCCGTACCATGGCCAGCAAGGGGAACATGTACTGGAACTGCGGGTAAAAATGTTCCTTGTTCGGCTGCACGCTCCGGCGCAGGGTCAGCGACTTGGCCATGGCTTTTTCGTACATGGCCCCGCTCAGGGCGCAGTAGGCATCTACCGCGTAGTAGTGCGGCACGTGCACCATCGGGAACAGGCCTTTGGCCAGCGAATCGTACACCACCAGGCTGCGGTCGGCCTTTTCGTTGGCGGCCACGCCCTGCGCGTAATAGCCGGTGCGCTCGTATTCATGACTCGACATATGAACCATGTGCGCCACGCCCGGAAAAAGCCGGATCAGCGAATCGGCCGCGGGCAGGGCCACTTCCGGCGTGCGCGAAGCCTCGGTAATATGGATGTAGTAATGCAGGGCGCCGGGGTGCCGGGGGTTGGCCCGCAGTATGTCCTGGCAGTAACCGACCAGCTCCCCGGTCCAGGCGCGTGGCCGGCCGTTGTTGTACCAGAAAGTCCAGGGATGCATCAGCATGACCGCATCGATGTAGAGGGCTTTTATATCGATGTCATCGGGGTATTGCGCTACCAGCGCCCGCAGGGCGGCGGCATAGGCGGCGTTGAGTGCCGGTCGCTGCCGGTCGGCGGAATCGGCCGGGTCGTACCGCCGGTTCATGGCGGCGATGAGGGCCTGCTCTTTGGGCGTGGCCGTACCGGCAAAACGGTTCATTTTTTCCAGCACGCCGGGCAGGGTCGCATGGGGCTTATACTGGAAATAGAAATTGTAGGAGGGCCCCATGGCCAGGGCCAGCCCGAAGTAGGTCATGGCGCAGGCACTGTCGAACCGGGCGGCTTCCCGGAAAGAAGCGGAGGCCTCCCGGGCGTGGTAGCTGTAGTACATGGTCAGCCCCTGGTTGAAATACATCTGGGCGCTGTCGCTGCCGGTCCGGATGGCATAGGCATGATGGCCCCAGCCCGGAAGCAGGCGTACGAATTTGCCCGAGGCATCGGGACTGGTTTCCGCTTCCGCACCGGGTGCGCAGCCGATGGCACCGGCAGAGGGCGGAGCAGCCACCGGCACGTTGCGGGGTTCTGTCCAGCTGCTGTGTACCCACAGGAGGCCGAGGCTTCCAAAGAAGGCGGGACAAAAAAGGAGTAGGCTCTTTTTCATGATGAACGCTTTTGGTTGATTCCAGTCGTTCACAGGGAAGAAGAAAAGAGAAGGGAGGTGCGGCCGGCCGGATGTATTGATGGCAAGCCGGTCCAGTTGCCGGTACCGGTAAGGTACAGATTCCTCCGGGGTATTCAAAGCTTCCCGGGCCGGTTTCCGCAGTGCCGGGACCGGCCGGTGTGCAACTGCCGGAAGGGAAGGAAACGGACGAAGGTGCCTTTTGCCGGGTAAACGACGCCCGGTCCGCTTCAGTGGTATGGTCCCGCTCCGGTTCCGGTCAGTCGATCTTTACGAGGCGAAAAGTCTGCGACAGTCCTCCTGCACGTACTTTCAGGTAATATACTCCGGCCGGAAGGTAGGTCCAATCGGTAAGGGTCTGGTGCGCCGCGGTAAAGCGGCGGCGGCCCAGCAGTTGCCCAAGGGTATTGTACAAATGAACCTCGTACTGAAGGACGGCCATTCGGGAATTGGTGACCACCAGCTGGCTGAAATAGGGATTGGGATACACTTGCAGCTGCAGGCCTTCGCCGGTCGCGGAGCAGGGGAAGGTCGTATTTTGCTGACTTTCTGTCGGGCCAAGGGTGAGCCAGAACGCATTTTGTTCGGCCGATTCAGGAGCCTTAAAAGTAAGGGAGCCGAATTGACCCGAGCCGATCGTAGTACCGGCTACATGAATGGATCCTTTCTGATCCACCACAACCTGCCCTCCTGTTTCATCATACAGGGGCTCATCGGTGTGACCGGTAAGGCTGCTGCCGCCGGTGCGGGCCCAGAGCGGCCGGCCGGTACTGTCGAGGGCCAACACGAATACATCCAGATTCCCTTTGGCAGACAGGGCGTGTGGCCCGAGCGTAAACCCATCGGAAAAGCCGCCGGTGGCATAGAGGGTGCCGTCCGGCCCGATCGTCACTCCCCGGAGCATGTCCCGGGCGGGGCTTCCGCCGGTTACCGACCACTGCACGTTCCCGGCCGTGTCGGTCTGCAACAGGAAGACATCCAGATGCCCCTTGGACCGGTGCAGGTCGTTGCCTGCCTGCAGTGCCTCGCCGAAAGAGCCGCCGAAAACGTACCGGTCGCCGGAGCTGGCGATGGCTGCGGCAGCGGGCAGGTATTGGACGGAGGGGGCAAAAGTTCTTTTCCAGATCTGCTGTCCGGTAGCCCCGCTGTGCTTGGCTACCAGGGCGGAGGTGGCAATGGCAGTGTCTGTACCCTCGCGGCCGGCCAGCAGGATATCGCCGTGCCGGTCTACATGCACCTTGCTGGCCCCCATGCCCAGAGCGGTGCTTACCGGTTGCCACCACAACAGGTTCCCCCTGGGGTCCAGTTTGCCGATAAAGTTCACCGGACCGCTCAGCGTCCGGTTGGCAAAGGAGACCTGCTGCCCCTGGCTGGAGCCGGTAAACAGGAGCGACCCGTCGGGGCTCCGGGTAACGGAGCTGATGACATCATCGCCGGGATAGCCGTTGGTCTGGCTCTGCAACACCCGGGTCCAGAGTACCGTTCCGTCCGGATCGTATTTACGGAGGAAGCCATCGCCATGGAATCCAAAGGAAAAAAGGCCCGACACGTACATGCTGCCTGATGGATCCACGGCCACCTCACCGGGGCGCCCGGTTGGGATCGTCAGGGCAAGGGTCAGGTTCCGTGCCGAATCGTACCGGAACAGGAAGCCGGTGAAGGTCTTGGCCAAAGAGGAATAATAGGTTTGGCAATCCACCACCAGGGAATCGTTTCGCGTATCCCAGCCGGTCAGGAAATCACCGGTCAGGTAGTAATTATTCAGCGCATCGATATGAATGGAGGCTCCGTGGTCCGCACTGCTGCCGGCAAATAATTTCAGCGCCGAGAATTTCGGTTCCTGGGCGCGAAGACTGGTGCAGAAACTAAAAAGAAGGAAGAGGGCTACTGTTTTCATCCATTTTCGGTTATGCTTATGGGCTCCAACAGACCGTACCGGCAACGAATCGGGTACAGGAATGAATAACCGGAAGGTGAGTAACTGCCTTATCTGGAGCAGGCACCGGTTACGGGAATCCGGTGCCTGGCATCAATTTACCTATTTTTCATTTATCCTACTCCTCGCTGCCTACGGCCTGTTGATGACGCCGTACCCGGGCGGGCCGCACCGGTTTGCCGATCATGTTTCCGTACTGCCGCACATAGGCTTCCGCCGTACGCCGGATGGAAAAACGCTGCGCGATCAGGCCGGAAGATGCCTCCTCCAGGGCTTTCACCCGGCCGCCGGAATACAGGTCCATGACCTGCTGAATGTTGCTGGCCAGGGCGCCGGCATCGCCGGTCGGGAATAGAAATCCCAGCGGTACGCCTTCCAGCACTTCCGCCGGCCCGTTCTCGGCCGAAGCAATTACAGGCAATCCGGCCACAATGCCTTCCACCACGGTCAGGCCGAAACCTTCGAAATAGGAGGGCTGCACCAGCACATGGTAGCCGGCCAGGTTTTCCTGGATCCATTGCTTGTTCTTGCTCGACACAAATTGAACCTGGCCTTCGAGGTTGAGTTCCCGTGCCAGGTCTTTGAGGTAGCCTTCCGAAGGGCCGCCGCCGACAAAATCCACGGTCAGCCCCGTTACGCCCCGCCGGTGCACCAGCTCGTGCACCGCTTTCAGCAGGAGGTCCTGGCCTTTAATATTATGTACCAGCCGGCTCACCTGTACCAGCCGGAAGGGTCCGTCCAGGGCTTCGTACTCTTCCCGCTTCCGGAAAGCATCCAGGTCCACCCCGTTGTACACGATCTGGCTCTCGATACCTCCCTTTTCGCGCAGGGCCGCCTGCACCGAACGGGAAATGGCGAACACCTGCCCGTACCGGGAAATATTTTCGGTGGCGAAGCGCGTACCCACCACCGTTCCGTTTTCCTGGACGGGTATGCCCACATCGTGCACGGTCAGGCAGGCCTTGTGTTTCCAGAAAGGCAACAGGCCGATCATATTGTGGTTGTGGCAGTGCAGCACCGCCGGCTTTTCGCGCAGGAGCAGGGACCAGAGCCGGACGAGGAAACGAATGTCAAAACGGTTGCCGGGCTTTCGCCGCAGGTAATGAACACGGATCCGCTTGTCGATCATGCGGATCACGGAAGGGTCCATACTGTCGTTGATCACCACCAGGGTGACGTCGTTGCTCCGGCATTGCTGGTTAATAATATCTACCAGCATCAACTCGGCTCCGCCGATGTTGAGGGAGAAGATCAGGTGAAAAATCTTCATAAGCGTTCATTAGCAAGGCCCTTGCTGCTGCTTCCCGAAGGCCGGGTACGCACAGCCGCAAAAGGGGCAAGCGATTATCGGAATGGTTTCAACCGGTACCTGGCCATCCGGACGGTACCTTTCATATTTTTTTTCCCACCTTGTCAAATATTGAACCAAAGTCGGAACGGCATTGATTGTTTTGCGGCTTGAGGAACGCACGGGGCGGTTTCACCTGTTCCGGCATCGGCCCGGAACAGCGGTAGCAGGCCGCTTGTGGTTTGTAGGCAGAAAGCCGGACAAATATATAACGGGTTTTGATAAAGTAAAAGCCCCGGTCCGCCCGGCTGCCCTTTTTGGCCCGGCCGGTACGTTACTTTTCTTTCCTTTATTTATTCCAAGGCCTGCAACGGATAGTTCAGGGAGCGGGGAAACGGATCTTTTGAACAAAAGTCCTGCAGCCGGTCAGCCGGAAGATAATGGGCGCCTGCTGCTTCCTGCTCCACGGTAAGCGGTGCGTGTGCGAGGACCTGGAAAACGCACCGGCACCGGCCGCCTCATGGACCGGACCGCACGCAAAGAAGGGCAGCAGCGCCATGGCGTCCTGGAGGCCCGCTGCCATTGGCACCATCCTTTCACCCGAAGCAGCCGCAAAGGCTAAGGACCAATCATCCGCCTTGCTTACGGTGCAGGGCATACGCAAACCGCTGCTCCCTGTTTTTCCATGGGCCGTTCAGGCCTTTTCGTACTGCCACGTCCAGCCGCTGCCGCGCTTGTCCACGCGGCCCAGGCCCGGAAAATCGAAATGGAAGGCATTCACCAGCATGTTGTCGCGGTGCGCCAGCTCCAGCAGCTTGATGCGTGACGCCCGCGCCTCCGCATGGTCGCGGTCGTAATTTGTCTGCCAGTCAAGCCGCTCGATGTGCAGCGGGTGCAGGAAAGCGTCGGAGATGTACAGCAGGCGCTCGCTGCCCGAATGCACGATCAGCGCCACCTGCCCGGGGGTATGGCCATGGGCCTGTACCGCGGTGAGGCCCGGCAGCAGCTCGGTAAAATCGCCCGTAAACAGGTTCAGGTTCCCGTCTTTCAGCTTCGTGACGTGGCGCTCGATAAAAAACCGGAACATTGGCGGCTGCTGCGCCGCCTGTGCCGAATGCCAGAAGGCCCACTCGGCCGCCGGCAGGTGAAACCGGGCGTTAGGAAAATTCAGCTGTCCGGCACCGTTATACACGCCGCCGATGTGGTCGGGGTGAAAATGCGTCAGCACCACGTCGGTAATGTCGGTGTTGCGGAGGCCTTCTTCCTGCAGCAGCGCCGGCAGGCGGCCTTTGAACTCGTGCTGTGCCCCGCGGAACAGCACCGGCTTTTCCGAAAAGCCGATCCCGGTATCGATCAGCACCTTGCGGTCGCCATGCTGCAGCAGCAGCGGGAGGAAGGGTGAAGGAATGGCGTCGGGTCCCGGCTGGTACCGCGCCAGGGCCGAAGCCCGCTCCTGTCCGTCGGCATTGATGAAGAAGTCTTTCGACTGGTAGGTGAACAGAAGGTCGCGCAGGACGACGGCGTCCCAGTCGCCGATCTTCAGGCGGCGGCGCTCGGTGCCGGAATTCCGGGAAGCGGCAGCGGCCGAAAGCGGGTTGGGCAGCAGAGGCAGCAGGGCGGTGAAGAGGGCGCCGTTACGGATAAAAGTTCTGCGGTGCATGGCTAAGGGGTTTGGTTGAGGCTACAAAGCTACCCCGCAACGCGCGCCGGTTGCCAACCGGGAACGACCGCTGGGAAGCTGCGGGCCCCTGCCACTCCTATTTATGAAAATGCTTATATTTCGGGACAAATAACTGCATATGGGAATAAAATGGCTGCTCCCCCTGCTGGGAGGCCTGGCGCTGACATCGGCGCAGGCCCAGCAAAAGGGGTATTACCGCACCCCGGCCCTCCACGGCAACACCGTAGTGTTTACCGCCGAAGGCGATCTCTGGAAGTACGACCTGGGGGGCGGAACGGCCGCCCGCCTGACCACGCACCCGGGCGTGGAACTGAACCCCGCCGTGTCCCCCGACGGGAAGCAGATTGCCTTCCTCGGCCAGTACGAAGGCGCCACCGAAGTGTACGTCATGCCGTTCAACGGGGGCGTGCCGAAGCGGATGTCCTACGATTACAACAGCTACAACCTGCAGCTCGTGGGCTGGACCAAAGAAGGAAAAATCCTGTACCGCACCGACAAGTTCAGCCGGCTGCCCTCCCCGCAGCTCGCCCTGATCGACCCGGCCACCGGCAACACCGAGCCGCTGCCCCTGTGGCAGGCTTCGCAGGGCTGCTACGACGAAACAGGCATGCTCTACTTCACCCGCTTCCCGAACCAGGGCAGCAAAACCAAACGCTACAAGGGCGGATTCATTGAGCAGGTGTGGCGCTTCGACGGCAAGTCGGAAGCCGTAAACCTCACGGGCGATTACGCCGGCACCAGCAGCCACCCGATGTACCATAACGGCCGCGTGTTTTTTCTTTCCGACCGCGACGGCACCATGAACATCTGGTCCATGAGCCGCGAAGGAAAGGACCCCAAACAGCATACGTTCTCAAAGGCCTGGGACCTGCAATCGCCTTCCCTGAACGGTTCGCGCATCGTATACCAGAAAGGCGCCGACATCTGGCTGTACGACATTGCCGCCAACAGGGAGCAGCTGCTCGACATCAGCCTCCTGTCCGACTTCGACCAGCGCAAGCCGCGCTGGATGAAAAGTCCTGTCAATACGATCTCCCACAGCGATATCTCTCCCAACGGCAACTATGCGGCCATCATCAGCCGCGGCCGCGTATTCGTGTCGCCTTCGAAAAGCGACCGCTGGGTGGAAGTGGTGCGCAAGAGCGGCATCCGGTTCAAGGAAGTGCATTTCGTGGACAACAAAACACTGGCGCTGCTCTCCGACGAAAGCGGGGAGTACGAAGTATGGACGATGAAGGCCGACGGCAGCGATGTGCCGAAGCAGGTAACGAAAGGCAGCAAAACGATGATCACCTTCTTCGACATCGCCCCCAACGGCAGGCACATCGCCTATTGCGACAAGAACGACGTGCTGCGCGTGGCCGACGTGGCCACCGGCGCGGTGAAGTTCAGCTACGACAGCGTGTATGCCGGCAACTACGGTTTCTCCTGGTCGCCCGACAGCCGCTTTCTTTCCTTTACGGTAGGCATCGACAACCTTAACGCACAGGTGCATGTGCTGGATCTTAATACGCTGCGGCGCACGGCCATCACCACGCGCCGCCTCGACAGCTACAGTCCCAGCTGGTCGGCCGACAGCAACTGGCTGTTCTTTGTTTCCGACCGCAACCTGCGCTCCAAAGTAAGCTCGCCCTGGGGACCGCGGCAGCCGGAGCCTTACTATACCGAAACGGGCAACATTTATGCGATCCCGCTGGATACGGCGGCCCGCTTCCCGTTCCTGCCCACCGACTCCTGGCTGGCCGATTCTTCGTTCCTGCTGCTGGATTCGGCGGAGCTGGCCGAAAAGGCGGCCCTGGCCAAAGCCAAAAAGAAACCGGCACCCGCCGCCCGCAGCTACAACTGGGCCGGCGCCCTGACGAACCTTTACCAGGTACCGGTGAAAAGCGGCAACATCGCCAACCTGGCGGCCGCCGACGGGTACCTCTACTGGCTGGACATCGATCCCTCCAACTACGGGGCCGGGGGCAGGCTTTATGCCCTGAAGATCGCCGAAAGCAAAAAATATGAGCCGGTGGAAGTGGCCTCCGGCGTGGGCGGGTTTGTTTTGTCCGGCAACAAGAAGAAGCTGCTGGTCACGTTCATGAACCGCACCCTGGCCATCGCCGATGCCAACGGGGCCAAGATCAACGCCGAAGAGGCGAAGCTGGTACTGAACAACTGGAGCTTCCAGATCAACCCGCCCGAAGACTGGCGGCAGATGTACGAAGATGCCTGGCGGATGATGCGCGATTATTTTTACGACCGCGACCTGCATAAGGTGAAATGGGATTCGGTGCGCCGGCAGTATGAGCCCCTGCTCGCCCGTGTCACCGACCGCTACGAGCTCGACGACCTCATTGCCCAGGCCGTGGGCGAGCTCTCCGCCCTGCATACGTTCGTATACGGGGGCGACAAGCGTACCTCCCCCGACCAGGTGCCCATCGGCTTCCTCGGGGCCCTGCTCGACAAGCATGCCCAGGGCGCCCGCATCCGGCACATCTACCGCAACGACCCCGATTACCCGGAAACGGCCTCCCCATTGTTCCGCCCCGAAGGCAAGATCCGGGAAGGACACATCATCACGGCCGTGAACAATATACCGGTAAACAGCGTGAACAACATCGCCGAGCTGCTGGCCAACAAGGTGGGCGTGCCCGTGAAGCTTACCCTCCTCAGTACGGCCGGCAGGCGGTACGAGCAGGTGGTGAAGCCCTTCTCCGCGTATGACGAATACAACATCCGCTACGGCGAATGGGAACTGAGCCGGCGCGAGCTCGTGGACAGCCTGAGCGGCAATGACATCGGCTATGTACACCTGCGCGCCATGGGCGGCAACGACATGAATGATTTTGTAAAGCAGTTCTATCCCGTGTTCAACCGCAAGGGCCTGGTCATTGATGTGCGCCACAACTTCGGGGGCAACATCGACAGCTGGGTGCTGGAAAAGCTGATGCGCAAAGCCTGGATGTACTGGCAGGGCCGCTCGGGCGGACCTACCTGGAACATGCAGTATGCCTTCCGCGGACACATGGTGATCCTTTGCGACCAGGTAA
The DNA here is from genome assembly GCA_036263755.1 of Chitinophagaceae bacterium. GTDB lineage: Bacteria > Bacteroidota > Bacteroidia > Chitinophagales > Chitinophagaceae > Flavisolibacter. The sequence goes on from DATAGL010000546.1 coordinate 13,192, forward strand.
CTTCTTCCGACGGTGAAGCCGTGACCGAAGGCTTCCGGCGCCTCGGCCTCGGCAAGGTGATCGGCATGCGCACCTGGGGCGGCGAGATCTGGCTGAGCAGCAGCAACCGCCTGGTGGACAACGGCATCGCTTCGGCAGCCGAGTTCGGGGTATTCGGACCGGAAGGACAGTGGCTCATCGAAGGCCATGGCGTGGACCCCGACATCGTGGTGGACAACCTTCCGTTCGAAACCTACAAGGGCAAGGACGCCCAGCTGGAGTACGCGGTGGATTACCTCAAAAAACTGATTAAGGAAAAGCCGGTCCCCGACCCGAAAGCCCCGGCGTATCCGGATAAGTCGTTCAAATATTAGTTCAGTTGAATAGTTGATCAGTTTACAAGTTCACAAGTTTACGAGTTGTGGGAACTGGCCAGGAACTGATCTTTGAGGTCAATTCGGGTGCCCTTATCAACTTGTAAACTTGTAAACTTGTGAACTTGTAAACCGGCCAACGGATCAACTATTCAACTGAAAAAAAGCCCCGCTGGGGCTTTTTTTGTACGTTCGCCGGCACATGGAAACGAATCAACTACCCGCGGAAGGAATGCAGCCGAAACGGCATTTTGAAGTACTCGACGGGCTGAGGGGCGTGGCTGCCCTGGGCGTGGTCCTGTTTCATTTCATGGAATGGATTTTTCCCGACTTCAGCAAGAACTTCATCGGCCATGGCTACCTGGCCGTGGACTTTTTCTTCTGCCTCTCGGGATTCGTGATCGCGTATGCCTACGACAACCGCCTGGAAACGATGGGCGTGAAAGCCTTTTTCAAAGCGCGGCTGATCCGGCTGCATCCCCTGGTGGTACTGGGCTCCCTACTGGGGTTGCTCTGCTTTCTCTTCGACCCCTTTGCCGCTCCTCCCGCAGCGTATAATGCCGGCCGGGTGGCGCTCCTGTTTGCCGCCTCCGTACTGCTCATTCCCCTGCCCATTATGGAAGATCGCAGCTTCAACCTGTTTGGACTGAACGCGCCGTCCTGGTCCCTGTTCTGGGAGTATGTGGCCAATATTACCTACGCGCTTTTCCTTCACCGGGCGGGCCGGCGGGTTTTGCTCCCCCTGGCCGTGGTATCGGCCGGCGTTCTTTGCTGGGTAAGCTACCGTACGGGCAACCTGGTAGGGGGCTGGGCAGGTTCGAATTTCTGGGATGGCGGCGCGCGCGTAGCCTACTCGTTCCTGGCAGGGCTGCTCCTGTTCCGCTTCCGGTGGATCATCCCGAACCGCCTTGGTTTCCTCCCGCTGGCCGGGCTCCTGGCCGGTGCCTTTCTGCTGCCCTTCTACCCGTGGAACTGGCTGACCGATGCCCTGGTAGTACTCTTTTATTTTCCCCTGATCGTTTCCCTGGGTGCGGGCTCGGTGCTGTCGCCCCGGATGACAGGCATCTGCACCTTCTCCGGGAACATTTCCTACCCGCTGTACATGACGCATTACGGGGCCATATGGATATTCGGACATTACTTTACGGCCCAACCGCCGGATACCGGCACGCTGGTGCTGATCGTTGCCGGGGGCACCTTATTCCTGCTCGGCTTTGCATCCCTCGTGCTCATTTTCTTTGATGCGCCGGTGCGGAGGTATCTGCAGGAGCGGTGGAGGGGGAGACGTTGATCAGTTGAATGGTTGATCCGTTTCGTGCAGAGGGAGCAGAGCAACAGAGTAAGAGGAAAGTGCCTTATAGTTCCGCAGCAGTTCTGTAAAGAAACGCACCACAAACTCTGTTGCTCTGCTCCCTCTGCGCGAAAACCTTGTTTCACCTACCGGGCGGCTGGATTACTTCCTCCGGATGCGGACCACCTTCGGGCCGCTGATCGCATAACCAATGTCGTCTGCGGGAAAATGAACGGCTTGAATCAATCCGGTTTCGGTTATTTCCGCGGTTCCGGTCCAGGTGCTACCGCCGTCTTCCGTGCAATAAACCGAGCCGTAGTTGCGGCCGAAATCACCCCCGGAATAGTTGCCCCTTCCAAAGGCAAACCCTTTTTCCGCATCCCTGAAATGAAGATCATAGATGTCGGCAGGAGCGTTGGCCAGGTCCACCCAGGAAGCTCCTCCGTCGGTGGATTTGAGGATCTTTCCCTGGCCGGACAGGTAGGTCGAACCGTTTGCCTCCGACACGGCGTAATAGCCTGCATTCCGCTGCGGGCTGGTCACCTGCCAGGTGGTACCACCGTCTTCCGTCAGGATGACTTTGTCCGACAGGCAGGCTATATACCCTTTCTGCGGGCCGGCAAACCGGATCTGCATCATGTTGCCATGGAGGCCGGGCACCTTGTATTCGCTCCAGCTCTGGCCGCCGTCACTGGTCTTCAGGATCACATCATTCCCTGCACAAAAGCCTTTTAAGGCGGTTACAAAATAAATGGAGGTGATTTCTATTTTTTGGGCAGGCGTATACACGTTCTCCCAGGTCTGGCCCCCGTCTGTTGTTCGGAGAATAAACCCGCCCGGAGGTTCACAACCGGACCCGCTACAGGCGTTCTGGCCTCCGGCGGCAAATCCGGTCTGCGCATCCAGGAAAAAAAGGCTGCGCACCGGCAGCGCAATTCCCGGATGGAGCGGGGTCCAGCTTTTTGCGGAATCCGAGGTTTTATAGATGCCGCCCTGCTCACCGGCAACAAAGCCCTTCCTGCCATTGATAAAAAATACAGCGTGCAGGCGCTCAGGTATCGGGGCGGGTAAAACAGAAAGCTCCACGCAGGGTGTCGCTGTTGCAGTTACCTCTTTGCGACCGGTCTTGTTACAGGAGCCGGTGCATACACCCAGAAGCAGTACCAGGGACGGCAGGCGCATACAGTCGTTTTTATCAGGACACCTGAACCAGTACGAGCGTTGCAGGGCCGGCCGCAGGAGCAGTGAATGAAAACAAAAAGGGAGGATCCGCGGATCCTCCCTTTCACTATTGCATAAGCGATTTTACTGGCTGACGATCGAAGGCAGGGCGGCATCGAACAGGGCGGCAAACTGCTGGGCCGTCAGGATGTGCCCCTGCTTCTGGGCATTATTGGCCAGCTGGTAGCCCCAGTTGGCGGCGGCCATGCGCTGGGTCGGCGTGCCGTGGTGACCGGGGTCCGTGAAGCCGCAGTCGCCGATATTGAAGAATACCTGCAGGAACTGGCTCACCCGCTTCCACTGCATGGAGGCGCCGCGGGCATGCGACAGGTAATAGGCGGCATAGGCATCGGCCATCAGCTCGGTGCGGCGGGTGGCTTCCGGCGTGCCTTCACCGGTGAACAGGCCCAGCTGGTACTGGATCTGGTGGCCGAATTCATGTGCAAGGATGGCCTGGGGCGCTACGTCGCCGAAACCAATGGCGGAGAGCCCAGCGAGGATGCCGTCGCCCATGATGATCTTGTTCGGAATGATGCCGTAGGGCGGGAAGGCAAAGGAATTCACCGCAAAGGCGTTAAACGTGAAGATCGGGTGGTCGCCTTTCCGGTACTGCGGAACGGTGTTCATCAGGTCGATGATCAGGTCGGCCCAGAAAGCAGATTCTTCGGGAGTGCTGCCATAAAGGATGCCGTCGATCCGGATGATCTTTTCGCGGTCCAGCAGCATGTCGCCGTGCAGGCCTACCAGCTGTATGCCCGTAGACGAGATGTTCCAGAAGCGCTTCAGGTCCTTAAAGGTTTTCTGGATGCGCTGCGTGTGCTCGCCGTTGACGCCGAAGTACTGGTTGGCGGAGCTGTTCTCGAACAGCAGGGCATCATACGTCGGAAAATCGAGCATGCCGGTGACCAGGGCAAAGAAGATCACCTGGTCGTCCCAGTCGGCCAGCTCGCCGCTCAGCCACTGGTTGATGGCGGTGTTGCCGTCGCAGGCCGTGGGGGTTATGGCCAGGGCGCGCTCCACCTGGGCACGGTAATGCGGGTGCACTTTCAGAAAGGCGGCGGCGTTGCGCTTCAGCCGCTTTTCTGAACCGGCGGGCAGCTGGGCGCGGAGCCCCTGCAGCTTTGCTTTTACGGCCGGGTTCAGGCCCTGCAGCCGCTGGGCCGAGGAAAGCCCTTCGGTTTGCGGGGCGGTGCTTTCGCTTTGAATGTCTTTTTTACAGCCGGTGAAGAGGAGGCCCACTACGGCCAGGCCGGCCAGGAGGTGTCGGAACTGCTTCATGTGATGAGTTAAGAGGTGAGGAATGTTTGTCCTGTTAAGATAGAAATTTCCTTACATATTACTTCCAATGTTCATATTTTTTTAGTGCATTGCTTCCGAAGAATTGATGGGGCCGGAGGGCTGAACATTTTTTTCAAAAAAAGTCGTCCGGATGCTTGACTCTCCCCTTAGGTCATACCCTATGTTTGTTCTGTCGATCAAAAAAAAAGGAGTGGAACGTTATTCGGTAAAACAACTGGCCCGGCTGGCCGGGGTGAGTGTCCGGACACTGCACCTCTACGATCAGATGGGGTTGCTGAAGCCTTCGGTGCGCACGGAAAAGCGGTACCGCTATTACGGCCGCGCCGAGGCCCTGCGCCTGCAGCAGATCCTCTTTTACAAAGAGCTGGAACTGCCGCTCAAAGGCATCGGCGAACTGCTGGACGATCCGCAGTACGACCCGCTGCGCGCCCTCGAAAGCCATAAGGCCCTGCTGGAGGAAAAAAGCCGGAAGCTGTCCACCCTGCTTCAGACGATCGACAAAACCATTGATCACCTTAAAAACGGAACCATGTTATCAACCGAAGAATTATACGAAGGCCTGCCCAGGGAGCAGGCCGAAGCCTGGCGTGCGGAAGCCCGCGAAAAATGGGGCGCAGCCGTCGACCGCTCCGAGAACGCCCTGCGGCACAAATCAAGAGCGGAGTTTGAAGCGCTGAAAGAAGCGGCGGCCGCCAACTGGCAGCGCCTGCAGGACCTCTCGGCAGAAGACCCGCGCAGCACATCCGTGCAGGAGGAAATTGCCCGGCATTACGGGATCATCCGGGAGTTCTGGGGTACGGCCGGTACCCCCGATAAGCAGGCCGACGCCTATGCCGGCCTGGGCGACCTGTACGTCAGCGATCCGCGCTACACTGCCGGCAACGGCGCTCCCAACCCGCAGCTGGCCGCCTTCCTGCGCGACGCCATGCACTATTATGCGCGGAAAGTCCTGCGGACAGGGTGAATGGGTCAATGAGTCAATGGGTGAATCTGTAGGTGAATGGGTGAATGGGCAGATGTGCGAATGTGCGAATGCGGGGGTGATGTATGATGTACGATTGTCAATCGTCAATCGTCAATCGTCAATCGAACTTGAAGCTGCATAAGATACCAAATATCCCCTGCGTCTTTGCGAACCTTGGCGTCTTTGCGTGCCACTCTTCCATTAGACCGCTCATACATCCGCACATCTGCATATTTGCACATCTGCATATTCACTCTTCCACTCATTCACCTACAGATTCACCCATTCACCTATTGACTCATTCACTCCGCCCGCAGCATTTCCTTCCCGGGCTTCAGCCCAGCGGCCGGCGCGCAGCAGTTCCCCGGGCGTGAACTCCTCCGGTCCCATCCGGGGCATGGGGCGGTCCTGCCAGGCCGTCTGCAGCGACGCCACCCGGCCCGAAGCATCGCGCCCGAACCAGCCGCGTACATTGAAATCGGTAAATGCAATGGTGTCCGCCGCTA
>DATAGL010000547.1:0-1929 GCA_036263755.1 Chitinophagaceae bacterium
AAGAAAGGGAAGTGGACCGCTATTCCATAGAAAGAAGCAGCGACGGGATTCGGTTCCGGGAAATCGGCACCGCAGCACCCGACGGCGGACCGCTGTACCGCTTTGCCGACGCGGCACCCCTTGCGGGAACAGGGTACTACCGCATCCGCGAGATTGCCCGGGACGGAAGCACAAGCCTCAGCCCGGCCGTGCTGGTGCAGGGGAAAAGCGTGTCCGGACTGCAGCTGTATCCCAACCCGGTGCGCACCACGGTGGTGGCCCAGGTAACGGTTCCGGAAAGCGCCAGCGGCCTGCTGCTGGTTACGGGTACCGGCGGCCAGCTGGTATGCCGCCAGGAGGTGCGTCTTCAGAAAGGCAATAATGCCATCACCCTGGATCTTTCCGCGCTTCCGTCGGGCGAATACATCTTCCAGGTGGTTTGCGGTAAGCAGCGGTGGGAAACGAAGCTGCTGAAGGTTCGTCCCTAAAACGCTCTCAGGAATAATCATTAGAAAACGGCCTTCTCCCGGCATCCCGGAAGAAGGCCGTTTTTTCATTTTATTACCCGCATAACCGGGCCCGGACCGGCTTTTTAGCTGCCGGGGCCTGCAAATGTTAAGTGTTTATGCTTAAAAGTTGTGAGATGTAAATAGCGGAGCGTCAGATACAAATAAAAACTGATTTCTTTGCCGTTATCCATCATCTCCAAATCAGTAATCCATGAAAAACCGGATGATTCCGCTGCAGGCCTTCCTGCTGCTTTTTCTCCTGTATGCATCCACGGGCCACGCCCAGTCGCCCGGCCTTATTGTTCGACCTGCCGGCAACGGCTACAGCTCCGTGCTGGACACCAACACCAACGGATTCACCTCGCCCACTTCTTCAGGCTTCGCTACTTCGGACGTAGGTCCGGGATACAGCGAGATTGCCTACAAGAAGATCATGCCCTTCAAGCTGGAACCCGTCAGCGACCTGCGGCGCGGGCCCAACGAACTGTTCTCCGACCTCGTACGCACGGTGGACAGCAGCGGCTTTTATGTGTACAACGACGGCGTCAACCTCCTGTTCCGCCTGCGCCTGGGCTCCATTGTCAGCGGCTCCAAGGGCTACAGCGTGATGATCGATACCGACATGAAGTTCGGCCCCGTGGATACGAACTACCGGGCGGCTACCACCGGCGTAAACGGTAATCCCGGCTTCGAGCTGGAAGTAGTGCTGGAAACGAATTTCCGGGTGGCGGTGTATAACGTTGACGGCACCAGCACCCCGGCGCTGCTCACCAGCTTTCCCATCGGCACGCATTCGCAGATCTCGGTGGCCCTGTCGCGCGTATCGAATACCCCCGACTATTTCTACGATTTTTATGTACCCATGAGCGTCCTGCCCGGCGTAACGGCCACCACCCCGCTGCGCATGATCGCCACCACGGTAATGTCGCCCCAGGCGGCCACCGGCGGGCCAAAGTCCGACATTTACGGCATCAACGACAGCGAATGTCCCGATCCGAACAAATGCCTGGAAGAAGCCGTGAACCTGATGCCGCCCTTTACCCCGAACGATGTGCGGTCCTCCGGCCCGGGCACCGGTGCCATCTGTACCGCATCCCCGGTGATGAACGTACCCATATCCACCGGCAGCGTAACCATCAGCGGTACCTGGACAAGAGCCGATGCCTCCAAGCCTTCTACCGCCAAAGTAGTGCTGTACCGCAACGGTACGCCCATTGACAGCGGTACCTATGCATCCGGCGCTGCCTGGTCTTTTGCGAACGTGACTTCCTCCCTCAACGATGTCTTTTATGCCAGGGCCCAGGCGGTGGGCGAATCTTCCTGCTCGCCTTCCAACTCCTATAAAGTGATCGGCTGCACCAACCTGACACCGGTGAGCCGTATTTCCATTACCTGTGCCACCCAGCGCGGCTTCAACGGCAAGCGCCCGGTCGGGGCTGCG
>DATAGL010000548.1:0-1755 GCA_036263755.1 Chitinophagaceae bacterium
CCATTCAACCTTTCAAAAGGTCAACTGGTCGGCTTACATCTGCAAGGCAATAACCGATAAAGGAAAAAGCCCGCCGTATGGCGGGCTTTTTCCTTTATAAAGAGGAGGATTTTCACTTGGAAAGGCGGAGGGGGCGACCGTAGTTTTGGTTTCAAATCGAATGGATATGAAGGACACTACCTCCTGGGCACAATGGCTCAGCCCTTACGAGATCATGCTTTGGATCACGGCCCTTATCAGTTCCGTATGGCTGGTGATTCAGTTGGTCCGGATGCTCCGTCCGCATTTCAACGATGAGCCCGAGGATATCGAAACGCTGATGAACCCGCCCAAGCTCCAGTTGCTCACCCTGCGGCCTATTCTGGCCTTCTTTACACTGTTCGGATGGGTGGGACTGACGGCCCGCTATGGCGGGGCCACCCGCACCACCAGCTTTATCCTGGCAATAGCAGCCGGATTGCTCCTCTGGCTGTTTGTCTACCTTGCCTACCGGCAAACGTTGCGTTTGTACTTCACCCTCGCCGAGGTCCGCAGCGCTATTGATAAGGAGGGTTATGCCAAATGGGACATTCCCGCCCGGCGCCGCGGGTTCGGGCGCATCCTGGTGCAGATCAAAGGACGGAAAATGAACATCCATGCCATGACCGACGACCGGGCCGCTATCCGGAAGGGCGATAAGATCCAGGTCGTGAACTTCATCAATACCCATATCCTGCTGGTCACCGCTACCAACCCGGCGCCTGACCCGGACGGCGGAAAGCCGAAAGGTGCGTTCTGGCTGTTGCAATGAACTGGTGCTAAAATACCGGTTTGGGGGTTGGCGGTAGGATCAGTTTGCCGTTCGCGGGTTTGCCTGTTTGCAATGTTAAGGATCGTTTCATAAATGCCGGTTTCCGCAGGAGGGGCAAGGCAGCATTCTGCTTTACCTGGAATTATTGAAGCAAGCAGCTCTCATTCTGAAAGGCGCTCTAATCCCTTTGTAATTGCAGCGGACTGCTTGCTGCATTTATCGTACATCGTACACCGTAAAACGTACATCAGCATTAGCCCGCCAACAAAACAAACCGCATCAGTTCTTTGGCCGCATCGCGCACCAGTCCTTCGGGGTGAAAGCCGCATTTGCGGAGTACGTGTTGGGAAGGAAGGTTGGCCGGTTCGGTATAGGCTTCGAGGAAGGGCGCCCCGGAGGTTTGAAAAAAATAAGCAGCACCGGCGGCCGTCAGTTCCGTAGCATATCCCCGGCCCCAGAATGGTGGCAGCAGGGCATAACCCAGTTGGATACGGCTGCCCGGGTGATAGGGAATAAGGGCAAACGTCCCGGCAAAAGCACCGCTCTCTTTCTCCGTTACGCGCCAGCGGCCGTAACGGGGCTGCATCTGGTAGGCCACCAGGATCTCCCGCAGGAACAGGACACATTCTTCACGGTTCTTCACGGGGCGGATGTACCGCATGACTTCTGCATTGCTGTTCAGCAGGTATACCTCTTCCAGGTGTTCCAGTCCGAACCGGCTGACGGAAAGACGCGGGGTTTCAAAAACAACCATGGGGTAAATGTGCAGATGTGCAGATATGCAAATGTGCAAATGAAATCTGGATTGCCTTAATTATCTCATCAAAAAAAGATGCCTTCCTCCCATTTGCACATTTGCATATCTGCACATTTGCACATCACTTATGGATTTCCGAGGTAAAATGAAACTCGATCTCCGGGTTGTTGGTGCGCTCGGTGTTGAGGAACCATTCACTCTGGGCGAG
>DATAGL010000549.1:0-4428 GCA_036263755.1 Chitinophagaceae bacterium
GAGAAAGGCCTGGACCAGACCCCCTATGCCTTTGGGGTGCGCTTCAGCCACTGGTAATCTGAACGTGCATTTACGTCGTACATCCTGCTGGTCCCGCCAGCAGGATTTTTTTATTTTGCACCGGAAAGATGCCGGGATGAAAAATAAACGGCCTCCGGCCAGCGTTACCCTATTGTTGCTAAACCACCTCTGTCATGAAGACCGCCATTATTGCCCTATTCCTGCTCCTGGCCAGCGGCGTTGCGCCTTCTATCGGCAGTACGAAGACCGGCGCGCGGCTTTCCACTCATTCTTACGGACGTGCTTTCCGGGCCGGCAGCCTGCCCGTTGCTCCGGTGAAGATCGTCATTGACAAATCGGAGTACGAATTGCACGTATACGACACCAAAGGCTGGTACGCCAGCTACCCCGTGGTGTTTGGCCTGAACCCGATGGACGATAAGAAAATGGAAGGCGACCGGCGCACGCCGGAGGGCTCCTACGAGATCGTGGCCAAGCGGCCGCACGAAAAATGGGCCCGCTTCCTGGCCCTCAACTATCCGACAAAAGAGGACCTGGCCAAATTCAACCAGCGCAAACAGCGCGGCGAGATCCCGGCGCGGGCCACGCCCGGCGGCGGCATCGGCATCCACGGCACCTTCGAGCACGAGGACTTTGTGGTAGACCGCTACAAGAACTGGACAAACGGCTGCATTTCCCTCAAGCGCGACGATGTTGCGGACCTGTACCGGTATATATCGGTGGGGACGCCGGTGACCATTCGGAAATAGCTGCAAGCTACAAGCTGCGAGCTGCGAGGGCTTTCTAATCAGGAGTGTTTTTCTTTTTTGCAGCCCTCCGCAGGTTCTGCTTACGTTCTTTTTTGCCTTGAAGCAAAAAAGAACCAAAAAAGTTCAAGCCTGCCCCAATCGCTCCGCGTGGGCAGGCCACCTACGCGCCTATACTTTCGTTTAATTCGTGGCATGGCTTAGGCCAGCACAGCGTGCTTTTGTCTTAGAGCGGGTATACCCTGCGCGGGCGCTGGTCCCGCCTCAGGCGGGAAGGCGCTGGACCACCCTAAGAAAATAGCTCTCCGCGTACTCCTTTCCTCTGCGTGCTCTGCGCGAAATCCTGCTGCTGATTCAGTACACTTCTGTACCTGTAAACACATCGTACACCGTACATCGTAAATCGTACATCAAAAATTCCTCACCGTACTGCCTGCAGAAACGCACGCACCGATTTTTTCCAGAGCAAGGGGTCTGCTTCCAGCAGGAGCTGGTGGCTGGCCTGCGGGTAAAGTACGCGTGTTGCAGGGCCCGGCAGCGCTGCATGGATGGCATCGATTTCATCGGTGCTGACCAGGGGATCCAGCCCCCCGTATTGGAGCAGCACCGGGCAACGCACGGCTCCGGCGTATTTGGGGATGCGGTGTCCGAAACCGTTGTACCCGTTCTGAACGCCGATCCAGAACGTAACGAGGAAACCAAAGGGCTGTGGCGGGAAGCCGAGGTGACTGGCCCTTGCCTGCAGGTGTTCCTGCAGCGAGCCAAAGGGCATGTCGGCAATGATGGCATCGGGCGGAGCCCCGCCCGAGCCGGCCCGTATAGCGACCACCGCACCGAGGGAAACCCCGTACAGCACCACCTTTCGCGCGCCCTGCTGCCGGGCAAACCGGAGCGCAGCCCCGGCTTCTTCGGTCTCGAGCATGCCAAAAGTGCCTTTTTCGCCCCCGCTGCCCCCGTGATTACGGAAATCAACCAGCAGTACGTCGTAGCCCCAGTTGCGCACCACCGCCGCCTCCTTTACCAGGCTGGACTTCGATGCCGTATTGCCATGCAGGAACACCACGCAGCCCAGCGAGCTGTCGCTCCTGCCGTACCAGGCTTCAATGGACAGACCTTCCGGCGTGGTCAGCCGATGGGTGGAATAAGGGAACGAAGGTGTATCGGTGAGGGGCTGTCGGTACAGGGTAGGACCGGTGAAGATGCGCCAGGTCTTTTCCACGAGGTTGCGCGGCGGCCGGTAGGCACCGGGATGCTCCTTCAGGTGGGTGAGCTTCCAGGCGTACAGGGCCGCACTGATATTGGCCAGCACCAGCTGGACCAGCAGCACCCAGAGCAGGGTGCGGAGGTAGGAACGGAGCCGGCTGGTACGTTTTGGTGGCATGGCGGCGGCAAAGGTAGGGCTTTCGATGTAGGATGTACGGTGTACGGTGGGCTTTCCTTTGCAGGCTTCCGGTATGCGGACATGATTCCGGTAAAGGCCCGGATTACCGCATCCATCGTAAATCGTACATCCTACAGTTTTCCCTTCGCGATCTCCTCCACTACGCCGGGATCGAGGAGCGTGGTGGTATCGCCGAAGTTTGCGGTTTCGCCTTCGGCGATCTTGCGCAGGATGCGGCGCATGATCTTTCCGCTGCGGGTCTTGGGCAGGCCGGTGACGAACTGGATCTTGTCGGGCTTGGCGATGGGGCCGATGATGCGTGATACGGTCTGGATGATGTTCTGGCGGGTCTGCGCCTCATCGCCGTGCTGGCTCTGCACTACCACGTACGCGTAAATGCCCTGTCCCTTGATGTCGTGCGGGTACCCCACCACGGCGCTTTCCACCACGCCCGCGTGCATATTGATGGCATTCTCCACCTCGGCCGTGCCGATGCGGTGCCCGCTGACGTTGAGCACATCATCCACCCGTCCGGTAATGCGGTAATGCCCTTCGGCATCGCGCAGGGCGCCGTCGCCGGTGAAGTACAGGTCCTCGTAAGCGGAGAAATAGGTCTGGCGGCAGCGCTCATGGTCGCCGTAGGTGGTGCGCAGGATGGCGGGCCAGGGCGCCTTGATGCACAGGTTGCCCGAAGCCGGGTTACCCGTCACTTCCCTGCCGTTTTCATCCACCAGCATCGGCTGCACGCCCGGCAGGGGCAGGGTGGCATGGGCCGGCTTGGCCGGCGTGATGCCCGCCAGGTTGGAGATCAGCACGCCGCCGGTTTCGGTCTGCCACCAGGTATCCACGATGGGACAGCGTTTCTTGCCGATATTTTCATCGTACCAGTGCCAGGCCTCCTCGTTAATGGGCTCTCCCACGGTACCCAGTACCTTCAGTGTGGAAAGGTCTTTTCCTTCCAGCGGTTTCAGACCAAACCCCATCAGCGAGCGGATGGCCGTGGGCGCGGTATAGAGAATGTTCACCTTGTGCTTGTCCACGACCTCCCAGAGCCGGCCGGCATCAGGCCAGGTGGGTATGCCCTCGAACATGACCGAGGTGGCGCCGGCCGCCAGCGGACCATATACGATATAGCTGTGACCGGTGATCCAGCCGATATCGGCCGTGCAGAAATGCACGTCGCCGGGCTGGTATTGAAATACGTTCACGAAGGTGTAGGCCGTCCATACCATATAGCCGGCGACCGAGTGCACCACGCCCTTGGGCTTTCCCGTGGAACCGGAAGTATATAAAATGAACAGGGGATCCTCGGCGTCCATTTCTTCGGCCGGGCAATGCACCACGCCTTCCTTCTCTACCTGTCCTTCGGCGTATTCCATTTCATCTTCCCACCATACGTCGCGGCCCTTGATCATTGATACCGGAGTGCGGGTGCGGGTATATACGATCACTTTCTTTACGGCCTTGTTGCCGATAAGGGCATCGTCGATGACACTTTTGAGGGGGATCACCTTTTCGCCGCGATAGGCGCCGTCGGCGGTAACGATGTATTCGGCGCCGGCATCTTCCAGGCGGTCGGCAATGCTCTGGGCCGAGAAACCCCCGAAGACCACGCTGTGAATGGCGCCGATCCGGGCGCAGCCCAGCACGGCATAAGCCAGTTCGGGCACCATACCCATGTAGATGCAGACGCGGTCGCCTTTCTTCACGCCGTTGTTCTTCAATACCTGGGCAAACTGGCACACCCGCTTGTGCAGCCGGTTGTAGGTAACCACGCGCACCCGCTCGTCGGGGTGATTGGGCTCCCAGATAAAGGCCGGTTTTTCCCCGAGGGTGGCCAGGTGGCGGTCGATACAGTTTTCGGTGATGTTCAGGCGGGCCCCGGCGAACCATTCCACTTTGGGTTCCCGGAAGTTCCAGTCCAGCACGCGCTCCCAGGGTTTTTTCCAGGAAAAATGGGAGGCTACGCCCGCCCAGAAGCTTTCAGGGTCCTCTACGCTTTGCGCGTAAGCCTTCCTGTAATCTTCGAGCGATCGGATCTGATAGGGGTATGACATGGCATGCAATCTTTAGGTGCGTATAAAATTAACGGGTTAAGCAAAGCAAACGGTGAAACAAGCGGGCAGAACCTGTACTTTGGTGTGCCGGCCCCGCCGGCTGTAATGTTATCCTTCGGTCAAATCCGGCAAACAATTATGCAGTTCAGTTGTTCTGTTCTATTTTTGCCCGCATGTCGAACGGACGCACCATATTCACAATCAGGCACAAACTGTCCAGCTG
>DATAGL010000550.1:0-2549 GCA_036263755.1 Chitinophagaceae bacterium
CGACCAGCGCGAGCGCCTGCGCAAAGTGCTGAAGCATATGGCCCTGGAACGGTATACTGAACTGCTGGACACCCGTGAAAAGAACAAGGGCAAGGACAGCTTCGTGGTGCGCACCGATGCGGAACTCGAAAAAGAAGCAAGAGAGAAAGTGGGCAAAGCCATGCAGCGCCAGTATGAACGCTATACCCTTAAGTTCAACGACGACGATAAGTTCAGCCTGTACGTGAACACCATTACGGGCATGATGGATACCCATACCGAATACTTCCCCCCGGTAGACAAACGCTATTTCGACGAGCAGCTTTCCGGTACCTTCTTTGGCATCGGCGCCTCACTGACCTATGACGAAGGAAATATCAAGATTGCTTCCCTGCTTACCGGCAGCCCGGCCTGGAAATCGCAGCAGGTGGAAGTAGGAGACATTGTTTTGAAAGTGGGTCAGGGTGCTTCCGCACCGGTGGAAACCACCGGCTTTACCGTGGAAGACGCCGTCAAGATCATTCGCGGAAAGCAGGGCACGGAAGTGCGCCTGACGCTGAAAAAGAAAGACGGAACCCTGAAAGTGGTCACCCTTATCCGCGATAAGATCGTGCAGGATGAAACCTTTGCCCGCAGTGCCGTGATCAATGAAGCTGATGGCTCCAAGATCGGGTACATCTTCCTCCCGGAATTTTATGCGGCCTTTGATGATCCTGACGGCGCCCGCAGCGCAGTAGACGTAGCCAAGGAAGTAGGCAAGCTGAAAGAGCAGAAGGTGGACGGCATCGTCATCGACCTGCGCAATAACGGCGGCGGCTCTCTCTACGATGTGGTTCAGATTGCCGGGCTGTTCATCGACGAAGGTCCTGTAGTGCAGGTAAAGGACCGCGAAAGCCGTCCGACGATCCTGCGTGATAAGGACGGCGGCGTGCTGTACGACGGACCGCTGACGGTAATGGTCAATGAATTCAGTGCCTCCGCTTCAGAGATCTTTGCGGCGGCCATCCAGGATTACGGCCGGGGCGTAGTGATCGGCTCCACCAGCACCTATGGAAAAGGCACCGTACAGCGCAACATCGGTCTGGACCCCCAGAACTTTATGTCTTCCAATTCCGAGCTGGGTACGGTTAAGCTGACCCTTCAGAAGTTCTACCGCATCAACGGCGGATCTACCCAGCTGCGTGGTGTGGTACCCGACGTAGTACTGCCTGACCAGTATGAATACCTGGAGTTCCGGGAAAAGGATAACCCGAACGCGCTTCCCTGGGATGAAGTAAGCAAAGCAACCTATAAAGCCTGGAACGGCGGATTTGACCTGCAGACGGTGAAGAACCTGAGCAACCAGCGCGTACAGGCCAACGAAAACTTCCGGAAAATCCGGGAGATCACCCAGTGGCTTTCGAAGCAGAATGATAAGCAATATTCCTTGAAACTCGATAAATACCGGGCTGAGCAGATGGCCATCCGCGCCAAGGTAAAAGAACTGGAAGGTCTGCTGAAGCTGCAACAGGAAATGAATATGTCTTTCCTGCCGCAGGACAGCGCCCGCTACCAGGGAGACAAGGACCGTTCTGAGCGGTACCAACAGTGGCTGAAAAACCTGAGCAAGGATATCTACCTCGACCAGGCGGTTAAAACCATCAGCGACATCCGCAACCAGCAGGCACTCGCTGCCGGAAAGAACGGACAACCGGCCAAGACCTTTTAATCGAAGACTCTTTCAAATAAACAAACCTCCCGGCTTGCCGGGAGGTTTTTTGTTTAGAG
Organism: Chitinophagaceae bacterium; assembly: GCA_036263755.1. Lineage (GTDB taxonomy): Bacteria > Bacteroidota > Bacteroidia > Chitinophagales > Chitinophagaceae > Flavisolibacter. Next base: position 1,747 of record DATAGL010000550.1, read on the forward strand.
GTACCGCTCTTCCAGTATTTGCCGGTGGTGAAGGGCATGGCCTACGGTAACAAAAGCCAGTCCGCGCACGTAAGCAACGCCGCCGCTGACCGTTCCGTTGCGCTCCAGTTGTTCTTCCGAAAAAGAGCGAAACAGTAAAATGGTGGATCGCTGAACTACCAAGAGTTCTGCAAGCAATTCCTCGGCACTGCGCCTGTTGGCTTCGGAGTACACCACATAATCATTCTCTTCAAAGGGCGGGAATGCAGTCTGGTCGTTGCGTGCAATACAGAGGGCCCGGTAGGCAAAGATCCGCTCGGCATCGATGATGTGCTGTACCAGCTCCCGGATCGTCCATTTGCCTTCGGCATAACGGTAATCCCATTTCTCCGCCGGTAAGGATGTCAGGAAAGAGGAGAGGGCTTCTTCATGAATCCGCAGGGCTTCCGCAAGATCCTCCGTGCCTACCATGCGCATATAATTATGAAAAAAGGGTCCGATGCGGGAAAAGTCAATGGATGGCATAATAGAAGGTTTTGGTGATTACGTGAAAATTTGGTCGTGGTTTCAAAGGTAGGAAGCTTGTTAATTTCCCATACACTTTTAGAGGGTGCAAGCCGGTATCGGGCTTGTTACAGAATATCAACTAATTCCTTTTTGAGAAAGGCTACACAACAGCGCTCAACTTCCTAGTAAACATCCTTTGTTTATGGTGTAGTTACCGTACAGGGACGACTTTCCGGATGACCGGGTAACCGAATGCACCGGTCACACAGGTAACCTGCACCCCTGTATACGAATTCATGTCTTTTGTATGAATACAG
>DATAGL010000551.1:0-3794 GCA_036263755.1 Chitinophagaceae bacterium
GTCGTTGATAAGGTTAAAAGCCAAAAGAGATTCCTGCCGTAAGAATCCGCAGGGCCGGGTACTGACCATTGTCCAGCCCCCGTTCGAAAATATTAACCCCTGCAATATCCGGGTCCAGGCCTTTATACTTGGTAATAGTGAACAGGTTCTGGCCACTGACGAAGATGCGGCTGTTGCTGAAGCCCATGCGTTTTAAAACATTCTGACCCAGGTTATAGGCCAGCTCCAGGTTGCGCAGCCGGGCATAGGAACCGTCTTCCAGCCAGCGGTCGCTTTGCGGAAGGCCGTTGAACTGCAGGCCAAGGTCATCGGCACCAATGGCGGCGCGGGGCCATTCGGTGCTGGGATTGGCCTCGGTCCAGAAAGTGGCGCCCCGGCGGTAATTCGTATTCTGGTCCATGCGGTCCACGTTAAAACGGGGGCGGTTGTACAGCTCATTGCCCACGACGGCGTACCACTGCATGCTCAGGCTGAATTGTTTAAAACCGAAATTCAATTGCAGGCCGGTTTCAAAATCGGCCCAGGGACTGCCGGCATAATACCGGTCTTTATCCCGGTCCAGTCTTCCGTCGTTGTCTACATCAATGTACCGGATATCGCCGGGCCTGGCCCAGGGTTGGAGTAATTCACCGGTCTTGCCCACATGCGCATTGATTTCCGCCTGGGTCTGGAAGATGCCAGCTGTTTTCAGCACATACCATTCCCCGATGGAACGGCCCAGTGCCGTGCGGGCATCGCCGGATTGCGTGTATTTCGTAGCCTGGTCGCCAAAGGCCACCACTTCGTTACGGATGCGGGTGAAATTCAGGTTGGCATCCCACCGAAAATCGCCGGCCGTACCGGAACGGTAGCCCAGGGCCAGCTCGAAGCCTTTATTTTCCAGGGAAGCCGCATTGACCGCCGGGTTTCCGCCGGCATTGCCCGTGGTGGCGCTGATAGGAAGGTCAACCAGCACATCATTGGTCCGGGCAATGAAATAATCAGCGCTGAGCGTGATCCGGTTATTGAGGAAGCCGGCATCGAGGCCCAGGTTGGTGGTATTTTTCCGTTCCCAGACCAGGTTATTATTGGCCAGTCGGGTAACGATGCCGCCCGGCTGCTCCACTTCGTTGGGGCCGAAAACCGCCCGGGGGAAGGGATTGATCTGGGCATAGTACAGCCAGGGGCGGAGGAATTCCGAATTGCCCAACGACCCATAAGAGGCGCGCAGCTTTAAGTCGCTGACCGTGCCGCCCTGCCAGAAAGCTTCCTTCGATATCCGCCAGGCAATGGAGCCAGAGGGGAAATTACCCCACCGGTTTCCTTCAGAGAACAGCGAACTGCCGTCGCGCCGGAAGGTGACGCTGGCGAGGTATTTATCCTGGTAATTGTAATTCACCCGGCCCAGCAGGCCGACGATGTTCCACAAGTCCGTATACGGGTCGGCCACCGTCGGGCTGCCCTCTATGGTCGTGAACCGTTGGAGCGGAAACTCAAAGCTCTGGTTGCTGATACCGGCCACGGCGCTCAGCCGGTGGTTGCCGAAGGCCCGTTCAAAGTTGACGGTGTTTTCAAACAGCTTGGACTCAAAACGGCCGGTGCTCCGGAAATTGGACACCCGGTTGTTGTTGGGAGAGGGCGTTCCCTGGCGGACCGTTCCCGGGAAGCGGGTGCCGATGCCCCGGTCCAGGGTCTTTTCCAGGCCGAAGTTGAAGCGGTAGGAAAGACCTTCCAGGAGCTGAACGTCCAGGTAGGCATTGCCCCGGACCTTAAAATTCTGCTGTTCGAACTGATCCAGGTATTGCAGGGCCGGTACGTTGGCGGTCAGGGTGCTCAGGTAGGCATTGTTCAGGCCTATGCCCCAGCCTTCCGGGTTTTCGATGCTTTTATAGCGGTCGCCCCGCAGCGCCACTACCGGCGGCATGGAGATCATATCCGAAAAAGGATTGACGCCTACCCCGCCCGAAGCGATCGGGTCTTCGCGGGTCCAGCTCAGCAACAGGTTTTCCCCGATGGTGAAGCGGCCGAACCGGGCGTCGGTATTGATCCGGAAGCCGCTGCGCCGGAAACTGTTGTCGATCACCGGCCCCTTGTTATTGAAATGATTGCCGCTGATGTAGAAGTTTACCTTCCGGGCAATCGAGCCCGAAACCCCCAGGTTATATTCCCCGATGGCACCCTGCCGCAGGAACTCTTCCTGCCAGTCCGTATTGATCGACGGGTCAAACTCAGTGGAAAGGGAAGTAGGCACCGGAAGGGTATCGGCCAGGTACAGGCGCGTAGCCAGGTTCCGGTACTCCTCGGCATTCATCATTTCATAACGGTTGGCAACCGATTGCACCCCGGCTTTGATGCTACCGGTAAACCGGACCGGGCCCTGCCGGCCGCGCTTGGTGGTAATGATGATCACGCCATTAGCAGCCCGGCTACCGTAAATAGCCGCCGCGGAGGCGTCTTTCAGGATCTGGATGGATTCGATATCCTGCGGGTTGAAATCGGGTGTGGCATCCGTATACATGCCGTCGATGATATACAGCGGGTTGTTCCCGGCAAAAGTGCCGGCACCCCGGATGTCGATCTTGGCCCCGGCTCCCGGGGCGCCCGTATTGCGTACGGTAACTCCGGGTGCCAGGCCCTGGATCGCTTCTGCCACCGTATTGGCTACGTTGCGGTTGGCCTGGGCCGGGTTGATGATGCCTACGGCTCCGGTAAGGTCCCGTCGGCGCACGGTCTGGTACCCGATGACCACCACTTCATTCAGCGAGGCGCCGGACACGCCCAGCACCTCATTGATCTCGGCCCCGGTAACCGGAACTTCTCTTGCCTCGAATCCTACAGAGGTAATGACCAGGGTACTGCCTGTCGGCGCATCGATGGTAAACCGGCCGGCCGTATCCGAAACGGTCCGGGTGGTAGTTCCCTTGACGGTGACGGTCGCACCAATTACCGGCTCTCCCGAAGGATTACGCAGTGTACCGCGGACGACCTGCTGGGCAAACAGAGCCAGGCTGCAGAGCAGGGACAGGCAAAGCGCCAGTCCCGGGATGAACAATCGTTTCTGTTGTCTCATAATTATCCTTTTGGTTAAGAATCACTTTTTTGAGGGAAAGCCTGGGTACAGTTTGTATCCCGGCCGTACCGGATGGCCAGGCAAGATTGGCATAAACGTGCTGCGTCCAGTCGCGGTGCCCCGGGTGCCGCTGCAGGGTATAAAGAAGTTTACAACCTTGCCGGTACCGTACCGGAAAGGTGCCGGAGCGCCTTACCCCTGATCTTTCCCGGGCCGGTTGGCTGTTGGGAAAACCCAAGGCAGCCGGTATGGAAGCAAACGGGGCAGGAGTCCATACAGTCCGATAAGGGCACCGGGTACCCCCGGGGCCGGAGGGTTGCTGACACAACCAATCCCTTCCGGGAAGTACAGGAACAGGGCTTTCGGGAAAAAAAAGGAAAAGTGGAGAGGATAGCTGGGAGGCACCCGTTTTTAGCCGGGTACCTGAAACCGCAGGGGCTCCGGGCAGCAAAGAAGGAATTGTATTCCGGGTGTTTTTAGTGGCCGCAGCCATGGAGTAAGGTTATGCAATCGTTTACCTAAGCTACTGCATTTTAAAACGAGATAACTCATCCATTGATCAATTTATTTATGTTATTTTTAGCTTTAACCTCTTGATTTGCAGAATGATGAGGCTGTTTATTATATATTTTTTATCCTAAATCCATTTAGCTTTAACATTCATTCACCATCTGAGATAGATCGCTGACAAATTTGCAGTCAAAGGTTTTGCCACCATCATGATCTTTCATGAAATACCAGACAT
>DATAGL010000552.1:0-5729 GCA_036263755.1 Chitinophagaceae bacterium
TGACGCGGGTGATCAGCGCTTCGTCCGCGCCCTGGGCCGTGAGGAAGGTAGTGGCATGGCGGATGCTTTCTCCTTCGTGACCGGCACCCGTGCCCGAGGCATAGCCGGTATCGTGGAACCAGGCTGCCAGCATCAGCACCAGGCGGTCTTCCGGCCCCAGTTTGTAATGGTCAGCCATATAGCTGCAGGCTTCCACCACGTCTTCGGTATGTTCCAGGTTATGAAAAACGAATTCGGGACGCACCTGGTGGGTAAAAATATCCGTGACGGTTTTCCGGGCAGCGGCGATCATCTGTTCATGGGTCTCGTTCATGGCTGGTGCGTGGTTTGATTATAAAGTTATAGAATGATGGGAAAGTTATTTCAAACACAATGCCCGGCTCTGCAATGGCTCATTATCGTATGCGTAAGCTCGTTATGTATCTCGTGTGAAGGCCGTTTTACCAAAAGCCCGGCCGGATACGACATGCACAAGCCGGTGCGGCGGGAATTGGGAAAAGTTCTCAACGAAATTTCTGGGCTCGCTTTCCACGCGGAGGATTCGGCCCTGATGGCCATTTCCGACAGCAAGGACAATATCTTCCAGATCCAGCTCCGGAAGGAGAAGCTGCGCGATTACGCCAAAAACTTTTACGATCAGGAGGATTTCGAGGACCTGGTGATCGTGGATTCCACCGTATACGTGCTGGTGAGCACCGGCACCCTCCTGGCCGTGCCGGCCGGCGTCCAGACCGACAGCCTGACCGAAGCCTATCCTGACCCCTTTGAGGGAAAGAACGACTTTGAAAGCCTTTATTACGATCCCGAGCTCCGCAGCCTGGTGCTGATCTGCAAGACCTGCGAACACGAAAAAGGCCGGAAGCTGCGTACCGCCTACCGCTTCCGGCTCGACAGCGGCACCTTTGACACGGCGGCGCTGTACACCATATCCTCGGCCGATGTGGAGCAGAAAGTACGGCACAACGACGCCGAGTTCAAGCCTTCGGCGGCGGCCATCCACCCGATCGACAAACGGCTGTACATACTGGCGTCGGCAGGGCAGCTGCTCGTCATTACCGACCGGAGGGGCCGGGTACTGGAAGCGTACCGCCTGAACCCGGACATGCACCCGCAGGCCGAAGGACTGGCCTTTGCGCCCAACGGAACCATGTATATCTCCAACGAAGGCAAATACGGAAAGGCCACACTGTCGGTTTTTCCTTACCAAATCCGGAAAAACGCCCAAAAACAAAAATGAACATGAGACGCAATACCGCCCTTACCCTTTTCCTCCTTCTTTCCCTGGCCGGCTGGAGCCAGACCGATTCCATCAACCAGCGGGTCTTTCTGATCGGCGATGCGGGCGATATCCTGGCCAACGGCGACCACCCCGTCGTGAACTGGCTGGAGCGCCATGTGGACTGGAACGACCCGCGCAATACCGTGGTGTACCTGGGCGACAACATCTACCCGGAAGGCCTGCCCATGGAAGGAGAGGCCTCGTACCGGGTGGCCAAAAGGATCATCGACGTGCAGATCAACCTGGTGAAGGGAAAAAAGGCCCGGGCCTACTTTGTCATGGGCAACCACGACTGGAAGGCCGGCAAGATCGGCGGATGGCAGCAGGCCATGAACCAGGTGAACTATATCAACGGGCAGGAGCAGCCCAACATCGTGGCCCAGCCCACCGAGGGCTGTCCCGGGCCGGTGCTGTACGAGCTGAGCGATAAGGTGATGCTGGTGATGATGGACAGCCAGTGGTTCCTGCACCTGCACGAAAAGCCGGGTCCGGGCTCCAACTGCGCTTCCACTTCGGTGGAAGGCTTTGCTACCGAGCTCAACGAGATCGTGGCCCGCTACCCGAATCACCTGCTCATCCTGGCCATGCACCACCCGATGTATTCCTACGGCGTGCACGGCGGCAACTATACCTGGAAAGAGCACCTTTTCCCGCTGACGGCCCTCAACCCGAAACTCTGGATCCCCCTGCCCGTGCTGGGCTCGGTATACCCGGTGAGCCGCGGGGTGTTCGGCAACGTGCAGGACGTAAAGCATCCGCTGTACCAGACCATGAAAGAAGCGATTGAGGATGTGCTGAAGCGCCACCCGAACCCTATTGCCGTGGCCGGTCACGACCACAACCTGCAACTCATTACCCGCGACAGCCTGCCGTTCATTGTTACCGGCTCCGGCGCCAAAACCCAGCGCGTGCACCAGTCGGGCAAACAGGGCGACCTCCTGTTTTCCGACCCCACCTACGGATTTGCACTGCTGGAAGTGTGGAAGAGCGGCCGGGTGGAAACCCGCTTTTACAATGTGAACAGCCGCGACCTTTCCGATCCTACGTTCCGGCACGAAATGAAGAACATCGATACGGCCGTGGCCGTAGTGACCCGTGACAGCATTCCCGTACTTCCCGACTCGGTGCTGGTGACGGCCAACCGGAAACTGTACGGCAACTTCGGGCGCAGGACCTTTTTAGGCCGTAATTACCGGAAGGAGTGGACCACGCCCATGCGCGTGGAAGTGCTGGACCTGGGCAAGGAGGGGGGCGGCCTCACGCCCGAAAAGCAGGGCGGCGGCAAGCAAACGAAGTCGCTGCGCCTCGTGGACAAGGAGGGAAAGGACTGGGCCCTGCGTTCGATCGAGAAATTCCCCGAAGCGGCCATCCCCCAGGACCTGCGCTCGCCCTTTGCCCGCCGGGTGGTGGAACAGGGCATTTCCGCTTCTTATCCTACCGCCTCGCTGTCCATTGCCCCGCTGGCCCGTGCGGCCGGCCTGCCCCCGATCCGCCGCCGGCTGGTGTACATCCCGGACGATCCCCGGCTGGGCCGGTTCCGTCCCACCTTTGCCAACACCCTGGCGATCCTGGAGGAACGGGAACCTGTGGGCGTGAAAAAAGCGTACAATACCGACGAGCTGGTGCTGCGCCTGGCCAAGGACAACGACGATCATGTGGACCAGGTGGCCGTGCTGAAAGCGCGCCTGCTCGATAACTTCATCATGGATTTCGACCGGCATGAAGACCAGTGGCAGTGGGCCACCCGGGATACCGGGAAGGGAAAGATCTATTACCCGATCCCGCGCGACCACGACCAGGCCTTTTATATCAACCAGGGTCTTATTCCCAAGTTCGCCCGCAAGCCCTGGTTTGCGCCCCAGCTGCAGGGCTTCCGGGCCGATGCCAAGAACATCCGGACGTTCAACGCGGCGGCCCGCAACTTCGACCGCTTCTTCCTCAACGAGCTGACCTGGGAGCAGTGGAGCGCGCACGTGGATACGCTGCTGCAAAGCATGACCGATGCGGTGATCGATTCGGCCATCCTGCGCCAGCCCGCCGAGCTGCGCAACGGCAACATCCGGAACATCGCGGAAACCCTGCGGAAGCGCCGCCAGTTTTACCGCGACGACATGCGCCAGTATTACGAGTTCATTTCACGCGAAGTGACCGTGGTGGGCTCCAACCAGCGCGAGCTGTTCCGCATCCACAAGAACGACAGCGGCCATGTGCGGGTAACCCTCCATAAAATCGATAAGGAAGGGCAGATTTCCTCCCGCCTGTACGACCGCACCTTTGATCCGGGAGTGACCAAGGAGCTGCGGCTCTTCGGCTTGCAGGACAACGACTCCTTTGCCATTACCGGCACCCGCTCGCCGATCAAGATCCGCATCATCGGTGGCCCGGGCAACGACGATTTCTACAACGAAGCCAAAGGCGGCCCCACCCTCGTATATGACGTGACCTTTGAGGAAAACGAGTTTCACGGCAGTACCGCCGGCCTCCGCCGCAAGGTTTCGCCCGACCCGGCCAACAACATGTATACGCGCCAGTTCTATAAGTATGACTTTGTGAACCCCGGCGTTTCCGTTTCTTACAACGTGGACGACGGGCTGTTCCTGGGCTACCAGCTGGAAGTAACCAAGCAGGGCTTCCGCAAGGAACCTTACCGGTGGCGGCAGTTCCTCCGCGTACAGCATGCCCTGGGTACTTCTTCTTACCGGTTCCAGTATGAAGGCGATTATACCCGGTTCATCGGTCACTCCGACCTCCTGGTGCGCGCCGACGTGCGGGCCCCGATCAACGTAACCAACTTTTTCGGCCTGGGTAATGAAACAGTGTGGGATAAGTCGCGGCCCGGCGGCATCCGCTACTACCGCGCCCGGTACGACCTGGCAAATGCCTCCATCCTGCTGCGCCGCCAGCTGCAGTCCTGGATGCGTGTCACCTACGGCGGCACCTTCCAGTATTTCAACCTCGAGGAAGAGCAGAATAAGGACAAATTCGTCAGCCGCACGGAGCTGAACGGACTGGATCCGGCCACCCTGTACCTGCCCAAGAGTTATGCAGGTGTTCACCTGGGGCTGGACATCAATTCGCAGAACAACCGGGTGGTACCCACGCGCGGCTTTGTACTCGATGCGCATGTACGCCCGATGGTCGGCCTGAACAACTCCAGTCATTTTGTAACCCAATGGAAATGGGACATGCGGCTGTTTGCTTCTTTCCGGCAGCGGGCCATTCTTGTGTATGCGTTCCGCCTGGGCGTCGGCCACACTTCGGGCAAGTTCGAGTTCCCGCAGGCCCAGTACCTCAGCGGCACCCAGAACCTGAGGGGGTACCGCCGCGACCGGTTTGCCGGCCGGACCATGCTGTTCAACAACTCGGAAATCCGCCTGAAATTAGCGGAATTCAATACGTTCCTGTTCCCGGGTGCAGTCGGCCTTTTCGTATTCAACGATGTCGGCCGCGTGTGGAACGACGGTGAGAAGTCTACCGACTGGCACGTGGGCAATGGCGGTGGTGTATGGATCGCCCCGATCCGCCGCTTTGTGATTACGGCGGCGGCCACGCGCTCGAAAGAGGAAAAGCTGCTGCCGTACGTAACGTTCGGGTTCCAGTTCTGAGCAAAGAAAAAGCAGGCTGGACGGTACGGGCTGAAGCCCCGTCCCGTTCCCTGCCTGCTTTATTGTTTGGCCGTTTATAAGAAGGATATTGCCGGTCGCGGATCGTGGGGCAGCAGGAATCCTTTACTGATCAGGAGTGCGCGGTTTCCTTGTCCCCCACATATTCCAGGATGTCTCCCGGCTGACAATCCAATACTTTGCAAACGGCTTCGAGGGTAGTGAAGCGGATGGCCTTTGCCTTGCCGGTCTTTAATATGGAAAGGTTCGACAACGTGATATCCACTCTTGCGGAAAGTTCATTCAGCGACATCTTCCGCTTAGCCATCATTACGTCCAGGTTTACTACTATGGGCATAAGCTATACGGTTAATTCGTTTTCGGTTTGTAAGGCAATTCCTTTTTTAAAAACCTGTGCGATGATAAAGATGATCCCGGCCAGGAAAAGAAATTCGCTGCTGTCCCAGTCGACCGGCACGGCAATGCCTTTCTTTGCCAGCCACCGGGCATATCCCTGGGCAATCAGGCTGAGTACACCCACGCCCAGGGCCATGTGACTGATCCGGGAGATAAGGGCGGACAGGGGAGCGCTGAAGGGTTGGGCAGCGTTGAATTTCATGAAGATCTTTACCACCAGGTACGCAATGAAGGCTTTCAGGGCCGGCAGGACGAGGAGAAAGGAAACGAGGGAAACATAATGCCAGGTGCTGAAGGCATACAGCTCCGAAAGGTTCAGGCCGAGATACAGGTCGGCGGCCCCCTCCCGGTTAATGAAAAGACTTACAAAAAAGGAAATCAGCGTGGCGCCTGTCTGGATACATAATCCGATAAACAGGATCCAGAAAACA
>DATAGL010000553.1:0-3517 GCA_036263755.1 Chitinophagaceae bacterium
CGGCAACGATATCGGGCCAGGTATCATTATTCAGGTCGGCTACATCGTTGCCCATGGCATTCTGTGAGGTATGCTTCAGGCAGTCTTTCACCCGGTTGGTGAAGGTCCCGTTTTTATTGTTGAGGTACAGGTGGTCCGTAGTGATGAAATCATTGGTTATATAGAGGTCCGGCCAGCCGTCCTTATTGATGTCTGCCACGGTGAGGCCGAGCCCGTAGCCATTCTCGCCGATACCCGCTTCCGCACTTACATCCCGGAAAACGGGATGCTTTAGGCTGTCACTCCAGTTGTTTTGGTACAACCGGTCATAGTCGGTTTTGGAAGCTTCTTTCCGGCTGCCGAAGGTATAGGTGTTGCGGGAGGTCGGCTTGGTGGTGACCAGGTACATATCCAGGTCGCCGTCCCGGTCGTAATCCAGAAAGGCCGCCTGAACGGAGTGGGTGGTATCGGCAAGTCCATACGCGTGCGCCATTTCCTTAAACCGGGGGACTCCCTCCGGACCGGGGCCGAGGTTGATGTACAGCAGGTTTGTTCTTTCTTCCGCCTGCTTCTTTAACGTAGTGCAGACGTAAATATCTTTCCAGCCATCATTGTTGATGTCTACCATCGTAACTCCGTTGCTCCAGCGGCCCTCACCGGTAACCCCTGCCTGAACAGTGATGTCGGTAAACTCCAGGCCGCCTTTATTGAGATAGAGTTTGTTCGGGGTGGTGCCGGCCGTAAAATAAATATCCGCCAGGCCGTCGTTGTTGAAGTCGGCTAAGCCCACTCCGCCCCCGTTATACAAAAACTCCATCTTCAGGGGGTTGATCGAATCGTTTTCCTCAATGGTGTTGTTAAAATAGATCCCGCTTTTGCCGGCCCGGACCTTGGCAAAAAGGGTGGGAGGGGAAGGCGTACAACTATGGAAAAGGATAATGATCGTGAGGAGCAGCAAAAATACAGGTACTTTTTGCATAGGACTATTAAAGGGAATCACACATGAATTAGAGTTGATGAACGGCCGGCTCCGGACGGTTTTCATTCCGTTGAACCGGGCTGGTTCCTGCTGCCGGGCAACACGGAGGAACGATTGGCGGTCCGTCTTTTCTAAAATACCAAATTTTATTATTCTCCAGGTGCCGGACTTTATTCAGAAAGTGTGGCCCAGTGCCCGTTCCTTTTCGATCAGGCGCTCCAGTAAGGCGGCCTGGTTTCCGGCCCGCACCAGGTTGTGGCCTTCATAGCTTGCGCCGTAGTAGGCATCATCGTTCAGGTAATCGGCCAGGAACCGCAAAGCCTGCATATAGATCATGAATTTTCCTGCATAGATGAAATGATGCTGCTCGGAATGGGACAGTTCCTCCCGCATCTCTTCATTATACCCTTCGGCAATGGCTTTGAAGATGTCATCCCGGATGCCGATTTTGGAATAGTCTTCTTCCTCCTCACTGACGGGGCAGAGATAGGTGCGCATCATATCGCCGACATCGCTGATAAAATAGCCGGGCATTACCGTGTCCAGGTCAATGACGCAAATCCCTTTGTTGTTCTGGTCGAACAATACATTGCTGATCTTCGTATCATGGTGGGTCACCCGTAACTGGAAAGCGCCGGAGCCTTTGATATGCTTGTATTCTTTGACAATGTCTTCGTACGCCAGCAGTTGATTGATGAGGTCGCGGGAGCTGCGGACCCGTTCCTGGTTGCCGTATTTCAGCGCTTGTAAGAACTGCTGGTACCGCAGGTTCAGGTCATGAAAAAAGGGGATTGTTTCCTTGAGCGTACGGACATCCAGGCCTGCCAGGAGCCGGGTGAACCTGCCAAACTGAAGGGCCGCTTCGTACGCCTGTTCTGCAGTGTCTACTACATTCTTGGAATGGGACCCGGCAATAAAGGGAAACAGGCGGAAAAAGCCTGCTTCTTCATTATAGATCATTTCTTTACCGTCCAGCGCCCTGATGGGAACAGCAATACAATAATCGGGGTGCTCCCGTTTCAGGTACCGGGTAATAACGTTTATGTTGTGTTCGATGTTCCGGGGTTCCGGGAAAACCACATCATTGATCCGTTGCAGGATAAAGCGGCCCTGATGCGCCTGTATGCTCCAGGTATGATTGATCAGGCCACTGCCGTACGGATTTACCTCCAGAACATCTTCTGCTAAACCATAAGCGGGAAGCACTGTTTCTGTAACGATGGTATTCATTTTGATTGATGCTCTTTTCGGTCGGGTTCACATGATGGTGGTAAGAACCGGTGTCTGCTGTTCAGAATATCCAGGCAGCTACCCGGAGCTGCTCATACTCCTTTAGCGGGCTTCCGCAATTACGTTCCGGGATAGTCTTACTGCGTTTTCAACTGGTTGCCGGAAGTGGCTTTTACATTACGGACACCGGTGGTTCCGCCTCCTTTCAGGGTCAGTTCCACGGGCGCATTTGTTTTCCAGGATCCGCGGGTAAAGTCGGGAACATCCACCGAGCGGGACTTTTTGGCCACGCTGCTTTCACTCAGCGGTGCGACCGCACTCCACAAGGCGGCGTCGTACACATCCTGATCCAGCGGCAGTCCGTTACGCAGGCAATCGATGAGACGCCAGTCCATCATAAAATCCATTCCGCCGTGTCCTCCGACCTGTTTGGCCATCTCACCGATCCGCTTTACAATTTCCGGGGTGTATTTTTCTTCGTACGCCTTCATTTCCTTTTCATTGATCCATTCATGGCCGAAAGCGATCCGTTGCGGGTCGGGCCATTTCCGTGCCATGCCTTTGGTGCCACTCACCAGGTGAATGCGGGAGTAGGGCCTTGGTGAGGAAACATCATGCTGCAACATGATCGTTTTGCCCAGCTTGCTGCGGATCAACGTGGTATTCATATTGCCCCGGTATTGTTTCCCGGTAAAGGGTTTGTAGAAGGGATCTTTACTGGCCAGCTCCTCTGCCCTGGCCGCCATATGAAAATCATTCGTACTCATGCTCGTCAAATGGTCGAACTGATCGCCCCGGTTGATGTTCATGCACTGGGCCACAGGGCCCAGGCCATGGGTAGGGTACAGGTTTCCATTGCGGCCGATATTTTCTTTCAGCCGCCACATGTCGGCATAGCCGTTCTTATCAAAGTTGAGGTCCAGCAGGTTGTGTATATACGCTCCTTCGGCATGGATGATTTCCCCGAATAATCCCTGCCGGGCCATGTTCAGGGTGAGTAACTCAAAGAAATCATAGCAGCAGTTTTCCAGCATCATACAGTGTTTCCTGGTCTTTTCTGATGTTTCCACCAGCTTCCAGCATTCTTCAAGGGTTACCGCTGCAGGGACTTCAATGGCCGTGTGCTTCTGTTGCTGCATGGCATAAACCGCCATGGGAGTATGGAGGTCCCAGGGCGTACAGATATAAACCAGGTCCAGGTCCGGGCTTTCACACATCTTTTTCCAGCCGTTTTCGCCGGTGTATTCTTTGGCTTTGGCGAGGCCTTTTTGCTCCAGGAGTTTCTGGGCCTTTGCTATCCTTCCCGGGTCTTTGTCGCACAAGGCTTTG
>DATAGL010000554.1:0-16890 GCA_036263755.1 Chitinophagaceae bacterium
ATGTATTCAACAACAATTACAAAGGTGCGGTCAACAATACCAACGTAGACCTGGCGGCAACGAGTTTTGTACTCACCGGAACGCAGCAGTTCAAAATAACCAAAACGCTGACCGGCGAAATAAACGGGCGTTACCGCAACGGATGGCTGGAGGGCTTGATGCGGGCAAGGCCGATCGGTTTCGTGGGTGTTGGTCTGAGCAAGCAGATCCTTAAAAATCAGGGCACACTGCGTTTGTCAGTACGGGATATTTTCTATACCCAGAAGTTCAGGGGCGTCAGCCGGTATGCAAATGTGGATTTCAATTTTGAGGAAATCAATGAGTCGCGCGTGGCATCGATTGGCTTTTCGTACCGCTTCAGCAAGGGCAAAAAGATTGCTCCCGTAAAAAGAACTGCCGGAAGTGCGAATGAAGAACAGGAGCGTGTCGGGCAATAATAACGGGCACGGATTATACTCACAGCAGCAAAAAACGGTTATAAAAGAGACTGCCGGATCGACTACCGATCCGGCAGTCTCTTTTTATGGACCATGCTTTGTACAAGTTTTGTTATTTACCATTGGATCGAATGAGGATGACATAGAGTTGCGTTGCTTTCAGGTTCCTGCAGGTCCTTTACGGCATGCCTTGATCTTTTTTCCAAATGGAGCGAAGCTGGTAAATTTGAGCATCAGAAAGGTTGGAAAAAGTATAGCCGGACCCAGGTCCTTCCATTGAAATGCGGTATAGTGCTGTATCCAGTTAGGCGATGGAAAAAATAACAGGCAAGTGGCAAATACAAAAAGAGCGGACCTATTCCGCTTACCCAATGCATCAGTTTTATCCGACAGGTAATCCATCTTTTTTTCTGCAGGGAAGTCTTATACTGGGCAAAACTGGGTTGGTTGAAATACGAACTGCAGGTAGCCGGTTCTGCTGGTAACCGGCTTTCATCAGGAACCCGCATGCACAAAGAAAATTGGTAATAACCTATGAATCTTAAAGAAGTATTGGCAAAGGCCAACGAGGCGATCCGCAAAGGCGACCATGAAGGATTTCTTTCGTTCTGCACGGAGGATACGGAATGGACTTTTGTAGGCGAGCGGATCTTACGGGGCAAAGCGGCCGTTCGCGAATGGATGGCAACGGCCTACGCCGAGCCGCCGGAATTCAGGGTGGAGCAGCTGATCGCAGAAGGTGATTTTTTGACGGCACTCGGCAGTATTACCCTGAAGGACGAGGAGGGTCGGAAAGCCGAATATGCCTACTGTGACGTCTGGCGCTTTCGTGAGGGAAAAATGGCCGGGTTGAAGGCATTCGTGATCCGGCCGGCAGCAGAATGACCAAATCCGGTGCACCAAAGCAAGGATCGGATGTGAACGTTACAACTGGCCTGGCAGCCCCGGCCAGGAGCTGTTCCGGTTCAGGACCAGGAGAAATGTCCGAACGGGCCGATCCGGGAGTCCATCTGTTTGCTACTAAAATTCATTAGAAAACAGCGCTATAAAAAGGCGGATCTTCCAATTGGCTCCTGATCCCGAACAGGGAAAAGAAAAATTGATTTATTCCGAAAACATTTCTACATTAGTATGTACATACATACAAACATACTCCTTGAAGATTGAGATCGATCATACCAGTGCCCTTCCCCTGCATATCCAGGTGGAAACCATGCTCCGGGAGCTCATCGAAAAGCCGGAATACCAGAACGGCAAGCTGCTTCCCAACGAGGTGAACCTCGCCAAAAAACTCGGGATCAGCAGAAGCACGGTACGGCAGGCGACTAACAAGCTCGTGTATGAACAATTGCTGGTCCGCAAAAAAGGAGTAGGAACGAAGGTGGCCAAGAACAACATTACCACCAAACTGAACAAATGGACCTCATTCACCCACGAGATGGATGAAAAGGGCATGGTGTTCAAGAACTACAGCATTAAAGTGTCTATGGTCGTACCGGATAAAGAGATTCAGCAGTTGTTTCATATCCGGGATGGTGTCAAGGTATTGCGGATGGAACGGCTGAAGGGTCCTGAATCAGGGCCGGTAGTCTATTTCATTTCTTATTTCCATCCCCGCACGGAACTCACAGCCGACGATGATTTTTCGAAGCCCCTGTATGAGACGCTGGAACGGGATCACCATATTGTGGCCACTGTATCCAAAGAAGGCATCAGCGCGATCCTGGCAGATGCCCGGCTGAGCAAACTGCTGGAAGTGAAGCCAGGAGACCCGATCCTGTTCCGGAAACGGGTGGTCTGCGATGCGGGTGACCGGCCAATAGAGTACAACATGGGTTATTACCGCGCCGACCGGTTCACGTATACAATCGACATCGAAAGAGGATAAAACGATTTTCAGAAAAAGGCAGGAAGGAAGATTTTTCTCTATTTATATGTATGGACATGTGAACATATGGTCATATAGTCCTGCAGACCGCTAACGATTAACTCATCTTAATTACTACATGATGAAGCGCTTGCTATCCACAATGCTTACTGCTTTGCTGTGCACTCTATTATCCGCAGGAGCACAGGCACAAAACAATCCAAGGGAAATTACAGGTATCGTTCAGTCCGCCACCGGGGAGCCGCTGGCCGGCGCAACCGTTGCCATAAAAGGAGGCACGCCGCCGGTGATCACCGATGCCCGCGGAGCCTTCCGGATCACGGTGCCTTCCGGCAGCTCGGTGCTGGTCGTATCCTTTGTAGGGTACATCTCCCGGGAGATCCCGGTAGACAACCGGGCGGAACACCAGATCCGCCTGACGGAAGATCCCGGTGAACTGAACCAGGTAGTGGTCGTAGGCTATGGTACCGCCCGGAAAAGGGACCTGACCGGATCGGTGGTTTCCATCCGCGCCGAGGAGCTGAATGCCGTACCCGCCACCAGCCTCGATCAGGCCCTGCAGGGACGGGCCGCAGGGGTGCAGGTAACGCAGGTAACCGGTAAGCCCGGGGCGGAAACCTCCATCCGCATCCGCGGTACCAGCTCGATCAATGCCGGGAATGAACCGCTCTACGTCATAGACGGGATGCTGGTAAACAGCGATGGCGGGGATATCAGCGTCGGCGGCACCCGGGGCCCGCGCCTGAGTCCCCTGGCCTCGATCAACCCCAGCGATATCGAATCCATCGAGATTCTGAAGGACGCTTCGGCCACTGCCATCTATGGCTCCCGGGGCGCCAACGGGGTCGTGCTCATTACCACCAAAAGAGGCCGCGCCGGCAAAGGAACGCTGACGCTGGAAGCCTATTACGGACAGCAGCAGGTGGCCAACAAGCTGGACCTCCTGAATGCGGCTGAATTTGCCCACCTGGTGAATGATGCAAAGCTCAATGCGGGCCAGACGCCCGTTTACGTAAACCCGAAGAACCTGGGTGCCGGTACCGACTGGCAGAACGAGATCTTCCGGAAGGCGCCCATGACCAACTACCAGCTTTCGTTCTCCGGCGGCGATGACCGGACCCGCTACGCCCTTTCCGGTTCTTATTTCGACCAGGAAGGGATCGTGCTGGGCTCTGATTTCAAACGTTACTCTTTCCGCGCCAACCTGGAGCGGAAAATGACCGACCGCCTGACCATCGGCAATACCCTGTCCTACTCCCGCATCAATACCCAGGGGGTGCTCACCAATGCCGGAACGATCGTGCCGGGCGTGGTATCTTCGGCCATTCTGTTCAACCCCGTACTGCCGGTATTTGATTCCACGGTGAACGGAGGCTATACCTTTCAGAACGACCGGGGCAAGATCCTGGGCAATCCGTATGCGGAAGCCAATGAATTCACCTCCACCACCATTCTGTCCCGGATACTGGGCAATGTCTTCCTGAACTACCGGCTGATGAAGGGGCTGGAGTTCCGCACCAACTTCGGCATCGACGGCTTCTCCAACGAGGAGGGCAGCTTCGGACCGAACTTCCTGAAGCGGACCGAGGCCAGTAACGGCGAAGCCACCCTGGGCACTACCAACGGCCTGACCTGGCTGAATGAGAACACGCTGAACTACAGCAACACCTTCGGCAGGCATGCGATCAACGCGGTCGGTGGCTTTACGATGCAGCGGTTCAACAACAACAAGCTCTTTGTTTATGCTTTTGACTTTCCGGATAACCGTACCGGCTATCACAATATTTCCACGGCTTTAAAACCCCAGAAGCCTTTCAACGCCGAATCTTCCTGGAGCATGATCTCCTACCTGGGACGCGTGAACTATACGTTGAGCGATAAGTACCTGTTTACGCTTACCGGACGGGTGGACGGATCTTCCAAGTTTGCGGAAGGGAAAAAATACGGGTTTTTCCCTTCCGGCGCCTTTGCCTGGCGGGTTTCGCGCGAAAGCTTTATGGACGGCATAGACGCGATCAACGACCTGAAGCTCCGCTTCAGCTACGGCGTGCTGGGCAACCAGGCCATTCCGCCCTACCAGTCCCTGGCCCTGGTGGGCCCCTACGGGGAGGGTTCTTTCAATACAGGCAGCGGCAGCGAAGTATATACCGGGATGGAGCCGCTTTCCTACGTGAACCGGGGGCTGCGCTGGGAAAGCACCCGGCAGTTCGACGCCGGTTTCGACCTTTCCCTGTTCCGCAACCGCATCAGCCTGACCGCGGATTACTACAAGAAAAAAACCAATGACCTGCTGCTTTCCAGCCCGATACCCTTAAGCACCGGCTTCAGCACCACCCTGCTGAACATCGGCAACATCGAAAACCATGGCGTCGACCTCGAGCTGCGGACCATCAACCTGAAGGGTCAGCTCGAATGGACCTCCGCCTTCAATTTCTCGGTGAACCGGAACAAGATCACCAACCTGAATGCGGAAACCGATATCATCCTGAACGGTGGCATCCTCCTGCGGGAAGGTGTATCCATCGGAACGTTTTACGGGTACCAGTTCGACGGCATTTTCCAGTCCGATCAGGAAGCGGCCACCAGCCCCGTGCTGGTAGGGCAGGAGCCCACCTCGCCCAACCCTCCGTCGCGTGCCCGTGCCGGTGACCGTAAGTACCGGGATATGAATAAGGACGGAAAGATCGATGCCGCCGACCGCACGATCCTCGGAACCGCCAATCCTAAGTTCACCTGGGGCTTCAACAATGCGTTTTCTTTCCGCAACCTCGAGCTGTCCTTCTTCTTCCAGGGTGCCCAGGGAAACAAGCTGGCCAACTTCAATAACCTGGACCTGCTGAACTTCAACGGGCAGAACAACGTGCTGGGTGAGGCCGGCCGCAACCGCTGGACTCCGGAGAACAAAAGCAACAGGTATCCGCGGGCACTGGCTGCCGGCAGCCTCGACCAGGGGATCTTTTCCTCGGCCATCGTGGAAGACGCTTCCTACATCCGGCTCAAAAACATCAGCCTCGGTTATAACCTTCCGGCCCGCCTCGTCTCCCGGATCAATATGAGCAACCTGCGCGTATTTGTC
Source organism: Chitinophagaceae bacterium (assembly GCA_036263755.1). Classification (GTDB taxonomy): domain Bacteria; phylum Bacteroidota; class Bacteroidia; order Chitinophagales; family Chitinophagaceae; genus Flavisolibacter. The sequence continues at coordinate 5,402 of DATAGL010000554.1, forward strand.
AGCGGAACCAACCTCTGGACCCGCACCGATTACACGGGATTCGATCCGGAGGCTAATACGTTCGGGCAAAGCACTACGCTGGTGGGTATCGACCTGGGCGGTTACCCGCAGGCCAAGATCTATCAGTTCGGCCTCAGTGCTTCTTTCTAATCTCCTAAAAGCTTGTTCCATGAAACAGACGATCACCATAAAATACCTGGCCTTCCTGCTCCTGGCGTCGGCCAGCCTTTCTTCCTGTAAAAAGTTCCTGGAAGAAAATCCGAGAAGCAGCGTCACCGTTGCCAATTATTACCAGACGGAAGGGGATGCGATCTCCGCTGTCAATTCCATATATGCCTACCTGAACTCCACCAGCACAGGTTCAACGGCCGGAGTATACCACAGCACGTTCTGGGTAACGGCCGGTCTGGCCTCCGATGAATTGCTGAACAACCAGCTGGCAGCTCCCCAGTTTGACCAGCTGGCCACCTTTACGCATACGCCGCAGAACAGCGCCCTGGAAGAGATCTGGGCCATGCATTACAAGACCATCACCATTGCCAATATTGCCATCAGCCGGATCCCGGGCATCAGCATGAATGCCGCCCTGAAAAGCCGGCTGATCGGCGAAGCCAAGTTCCTCCGCGGGCTGATGTATTTCAACCTCGTGCGTATGTTCGGCGAGATTCCGCTGGTCACCGGGGAAGACGCGCCACTGGCACCTGCTACCGCCGCGCCGGAAGCCGTATATGACCAGGTGATCGCCGACCTCTCCGATGCGGCTGCCGTACTGCCGCTGAGCTATACAGCCGGCAACGGCCGCGGACGGGCCACCCAGGGAGCTGCCAATGCGATCCTCGCGAAAGTGTATCTGACCCTTGAGGACTGGACCAATGCAGCCGCCACCGCCAAAAAAGTAATCGACTCCAACCAGTATGCCCTCTGGGAAGATTTTGCCCAGGTATTCAAGCTGTCCAACCGCGCCGGTAAGGAAGCCATCTTTTCGGTAGGCTTTGGCGATGCGGGCGGTGCCATCATTTTCTGGGAAGCGGGCCAGTTCCAGGTGCGCCTGCTGCCCCCGCAGCTGAGTGAGGAAGGCGTGGTGAACGCACAGGGCTGGCAGATCCCCACGCAGGACCTGTACAATGCCTATGAGGCGGAAGACCGCAGAAGGGCCGTAACATTTGTAACCGAGGTGAACGGCCCCAACGGAACCACTACGATCCGGCCATATATTCAAAAGTACTGGGACCGCGTGGCCGAGCCCAAAGGCAATGAATCGTCCAATGACTTCCCGGTGATCCGCTATGCCGATGTATTGCTGATGTACGCGGAAGCCAACAATGAACTGGGTAATGCGGACATCGCCCATCAGTACATCAACATGGTCCGGAAAAGAGCGCGGTTCAACGGTACCACGCATGTGAATGCCGTACCGGATTACGTCGGCCTGAGCAAGGAAGAAATGCGCGCTGCGATCCTGGAGGAACGGAGACTGGAATTTGCCGCGGAAGGCCAGCGCTGGTTTGACCTGGCGCGCACCGGCCAGCTGGAAGAGCAGGTGCCGGCGGCAAAGCCCGGCGTTACCCCGACGGCCAAGCATTACCTGTTTCCCATTCCCCAGCGCGAGGTCGATCTGAACCCGAACCTGGAACAGAACGATGGCTACTAGGTACCATACGTATTTGCTCTTTCAAGAATAAAAACACATTGATTTGAACACGTCGAATTTTAACAAGTTTCCGGAAGTAACCGTAAAGGGGTTTGAAGCTTTCGCCGGCTGGGAAGAAATTGTACCCGAATTGAAAAAAGGGCTGGAAGCTACGGCAGGCCGGAAAGTGCTGGTGGTTGAATGTTACCCGGGCGTAAACATCCGGCCGCTCATCGAAGGTCTTAAGAAAGCTATCGGGTCCTTTCACCCCGTGGATGTGGCGGCCGCCCTGAAAAGCGAGGCCGAAATCGGGCAGATGGTGGCTCCCTTCGTGACGGACGACCCGGTTTTTGGCTACATCACCCCCCTTAACCTGATTGATTTTTACAGCCGGCCGGAACTGGACAGACTGGCACGGGAAACAGAACAGCTTGCGGATGGCGTCGTTTGTCTTTTTGGTACCGGCGCCTCCCTTATACCGGTAGAACGGGACCTGCTGGTTTATGCCGATATGCCGCGATGGGAGATCCAGCTGCGCTTCCGCAGGGGAGAACTGGGCAACCTGGGCGCCACCAATACCGGCGACGAATTCAGCTACAAATACAAGCGGGCTTTTTTCGTGGACTGGCGGGTGTGCGACCGGTTGAAGACGGGCCTGTATGAATCCATGGACTATGTGCTGGATACCACGCAGCCTGCTGCGCCGAAAATGATATCCGGCACCGCCCTCCTGGAAGGCCTGCAGCAGGTGGTGCAACGACCTTTCCGGGTGGTTCCCTTTTTCGATCCGGGCCCCTGGGGCGGGCAGTGGCTGAAGGAAGTGTGCGACCTGGACCGGAGCGAAGTGAACTTTGCCTGGGGCTTTGACTGTGTGCCGGAAGAGAACAGCCTCCTGCTGCGGTTTGAAGATGTGGTTTTTGAAACGCCTTCCATCAACCTCGTATTCCGGCAGCCAAAGCAATTGCTGGGCGAAAAGGTGTTCGAGGCGTTTGGTGCCGAGTTCCCTATCCGCTTCGATTTTCTGGATACGATGGAAGGCGGTAACCTGAGCCTTCAGGTGCACCCGCTGAAAGAATACATCCGCGAAAAATTCGGCATGTCCTATACCCAGGATGAAAGCTACTATTTCCTCGAGGCGCAGGAGGACGCATTCGTCTACCTCGGCCTGAAGGAAAATGTGGTTCCGGAAAAAATGCTTGGTGCACTGGAAGCCGCCCAGGAAACCGGAGGCTACTTTGATGCAGAGACCTATGTGGAAAAATGGCCCATCCGCAAGCACGACCATGTACTCATCCCGGCGGGCACGGTACACTGTTCCGGTGCCAACAGCGTGGTACTGGAGATCAGCGCCACCCCTTATATTTTCACCTTCAAGCTGTGGGATTGGGGGCGTATGGGTCTTGACGGGAAACCGCGGCCTATTTCCCTGGAGCATGGCCGGAACTCCATTCAATGGGACCGCACCACCAACTGGACACGCGAGCACATCTACAACCGGATCGAAACCGTTGCGGAAGGCGATGGTTGGGTAGAAGAACTGACGGGGCTTCATGAAGATTCCTTTATTGAAACGCGCCGGCACTGGTTCACCAAACCCGTACTTCACCAGACCAACGGCGTGGTCAACATACTCAATCTCGTAGAAGGCCGGGAGGCGATCGTGGAAAGTCCCACCGGTGCATTCGAGCCTTTCGTGATTCATTATGCGGAAACCTTCATTGTGCCGGCATCGGTGGGTGCCTATACCGTCCGCCCGTACGGCGAAAGCGAGGGTGCCCGCATTGCCACGGTCAAGGCCTCCGTACGGCAGGATAAATTATTCACCAATCAAAGCAATTAACCGCATGAAAAAACAAAGCCTGAAATATGTCTACCAGTGCACGTTCGTGGCGGCCGTAGGCGGATTGCTGTTTGGCTATGATACCGCCGTGGTGGCGGGTGCCATAGGCTTTATCCAGCAGAAATACGAGCTCTCCGCCGCCATGACGGGCTGGGTGGCTTCCTGCGCGCTGGTCGGCTGCATGGTAGGGGCCATGTTCGCCGGTGCCCTGAGCGACCGGTGGGGCCGCAAAAAAGTGCTGATGATCTCCGGGATCGCCTTTGCCGTTTCCTCGCTCGGGATCATGCTGCCCCTGTCCCTTTCCTGGTTCATTTTCTTCCGGTTCATCGGCGGCGTAGGCATCGGCATCGCTTCCATGCTGGCACCGATGTACATTTCCGAAATAGCGCCGGCCGGCATCCGGGGGCGGCTCATCTCCATTTACCAGCTGGGCATTGTGATCGGCATCCTGCTTATCTACTTTGTCAATGCGGCCATCGCCGGCCTTTACGACGAAGCCTGGAACGTGGAGCAGGGGTGGCGCTGGATGTTCGGCTCCGGGATCATTCCTTCGGTTATATTCATCATCCTGCTGCTGATCGTTCCGGAAAGCCCGCGCTGGCTGGCGCAGGAAAACCGCTGGGATGCAGCGGCCGACATTCTTACAAAAGTCAGCGGCGAAGCGGAAGCCAAAAAAGAACTGCTCACCATCCGCGAGTCGCTGAACATGCAGCAGGTGTCCTTTTCCCAGCTGGTGAAGCCCGGCCTGCGCACGGCCCTCATCATCGGGGTCATTCTTTCCATCCTTTCCCAGGTCACCGGGATCAACGTGATCATGTATTACGCCCCGGAAATCTTTAAGGCCACGGGTGACGGTTCCTCCTCCGCCCTCCTGCAAACCATCCTGGTGGGCGGCATCAATGTGCTGATGACCGTGGTGGCCATCAAGTACGTGGACAAATGGGGCCGTAAGAAGCTGCTCCTGGTTGGTGCTTCCGGTATGGCGCTTTGCCTGGCCCTCATCGGGTTTGCGTTTCATACCGGTAATACCGGCGGCTCCTGGGTACTGCTGGGCATCCTGGCCTATATTTCCTTTTTCGCCATCTCCCTGGGTCCGCTCACGTTCGTGGTGGTGGCCGAAATATTCCCCACGCACATCCGCGGCCGGGCGATGTCCGTAGCCATCTTTTTTCTCTGGCTTTCCGTATACATCGTTTCTCAGACCTTTCCCATGCTGCTGGAAAGCATCGGCAGTTCCTGGACCTTCTGGATCTATATGGTCATGTCGGTCATCGCGTTCCTGTTTGTCTGGAGCATGGTGCCCGAAACCAAGGGAAAGACCCTGGAAGAGATCGAGCAATTGTGGATACCGGTTCCTTCTGAAAAAGCGACCGAGAAATCATACTGAACCTTTTAAAAAATAACGATTATGCTGCTGCTCAAACGAATGTCAACCCTGCTCCTCGGCCTCGCCATCCTGGCCGGAGGATGCGATAAAGATGAGGTGGACGCCACGGCCCCGGTATTGCGGCTGGTGCCGGAATCGGTGACCGGCAAAGCCGGAAGAATGGTGGAAGCCACCTTGTTCATCACCGCCCCCAACGGTGCCAAAGATGTGGTGGTCTACAAGACCGTCAACCTGCAAAGGGACAATACCTATGGGGGGACCGGCACCCTAACTGCCGTCCCGGTTTCCACGGGCGGAAACAGTTACGAATACAAGTTCTCCTACGAGTTGAACCCCGACGAGGTGGATAAGCTGGTGGGCTTTAATTTCCGGTTCACCGACAACAAAGGCCTGGCGGCGGAAAAGGACCTGACAGTCAATACCACCACTTCCGGCCAGCAGACCATTTATGCCCGCAGGTGGAAACTGATCTCGAAAATGTGGACCAGCATTTCTCCTGCAGCTGAAATGATCGAGGAATGCGAAAAGGATAATATCTATTCCTGGAACCGCGACAGTACGGTGAGCATCACCTATGGCGCTTCCGGCTGCACCTTCGATGGCTTCAACATCTATGACCGGTGGACGCTGAGCGAGGATGAAAAGACCTTTACACAGGTTTATCATTCCGTTTTCGATCCTTCCAACATTACCACGGAAGTGTACAAGGTAAAATCCATTTCAAAGGACCGGCTGGTGATGGAGATCCTGGTGGACCTCTCCATATTCGGACCGCCCTATACGGATAAGGAAGTGTTTGTATATACGTTCGAACCCGCCCCCTAACTTTTAAACGCCCTGCTATATGAACCTAAGCAAACTGGTGCTGGGTGCCGCTACCGTGCTCACCGTCTCTTCCTGCAGCCAGGCGAAAGAAGCTGCGGGTGGTACCCGTCCGGCAGACACTTCCCGGCTCAACCATTTAACGTTCACCGTTACGCCGGCACCGGAATGGACAGCCCTGTTCCATCGCAGGCAGGGCTGGTTCGGCGGTGACGGCATTTTTGCCATCACCCGGAACGGTAAGGAAACACAAGGGGCTGCTGCCGGATCGGAGGCGCTGGTCTGGTTCAGCGATTCCATCATTGGGGAAATAAAGGAAGATTCACTGCAGCCCGGCTGGGTCATGATCAACAACTCGATGGCTGTGCTCCAGGGTGGACGCCCGGAGGCCAGTGCCGTGCGCTTTGCCTGGGACCAGACACCCGAGGGAAAGCCAAAATCACTTTTCCTGCCGCAAACACCTGCCACGCAAAAGGGCGATTATTACTGGCTGGGCGACGGCTTCGTGAATCATAAAAAAGGTAACAACCTGTATATTTTCGGGTACCGCATCCGCGATACGCGCCCGGGTGTGCCGTTTGGTTTTGAAGAGGTGGGCAATATCCTGCTCGTGGTTCCGCAGGGCCAGCAGCCGCCTTTTACCGGGGTGCGGCAGATGGATGTGCCTTTCTTTTCCAGGGCCAGTGTAGATTCAGCGGGTTCTTTTGGAGCCGGGCTGCTGGTAAATACCGCAGAAGCCGGCGCTACCAACCCGGATGGGTTTGTGTACGTGTACGGTGTGCGCGGTAAGAACAAAGCCCTGATGGTGGCCCGGGTGCAGCCGGAACATATTGAATCCTTTGACCGCTGGACCTTCTGGACCGGCAACGGCTGGTCGAACGACCCGGCCCGGATCCAGACTGTAACCGACCGCGCTTCGAATGAGCTGAGCGTGACGCCGCTGGGCGACGGCCGTTATGCCCTGATCTTCCAGGAAGAAGGACTGGGCAAATACGTCGGCTTACGGCTGGGTGCCACACCCTACGGGCCGTTCGGAAAGGTGATCCGGCTGTTCGATGTCAGTCCCACGCTGGAGCAGGATAAGGACATCTTCCCTTATAACGCCAAGGCGCACCCGGTACTGTCCCGGCCGGGCGAACTGCTCATCAGCTACAACGTCAACTCTTTTGATTTTTTTAAAGACATCTATACTTACCCGAATTTGTACCGGCCCCGATTTATCACGCTGAAGTATGAACTGGACTAAACTCCTCCTTCTTTTCCTGGCCTGTTGCTGTACGCAGCTGCTGCGGGCAGCGGATGCCTTTAGCCTGGCCAATACCCTGCAAAGCGGTATGGTGGTGCAGCAGGGCAAACCGCTGGCCGTATGGGGGAAGGCGTCGCCGGGAACCCGGCTGAAGGTGCACGGCTCCTGGAGCGGGAAGGGCAGCGAAGCCGTTACGGGTAAAGATGGTACCTGGATGGTCGAAGTGCCGGTCCCCGCAGCAAAGCCGGGGGTGTATACGCGGCATACCCTCCGCATTTCTTCCGGTACTACGGAAAAAGTACTGCAGAACATCCTGATCGGGGAGGTGTGGCTCTGCAGCGGCCAGTCCAATATGGATATGGAGCTGAAACCCTTCCTGCCCTGGCTGCTGGGCACCGATCACTACCGCATGGAAATAGAAAATGCGGGGTACCCGGAGATCCGGCTGTTCAATGTCCGCACCGATTTTAAAGCAGTCCCGCAGGAAGATTGCGGCGGCAGCTGGTATGTCTGTTCCCCGGCTACCGCGCCCGGCTTCAGTGCCGTGGCTTATTTTTTTGCCCGGCAGGTTTTTCTGAAGAAGCGCATCCCGGTAGGGCTGGTGGTCAGCAGCGTGGGCGGTTCTTCGGGCGAGGCCTGGGTGAGCCGCGATACGCTGGCAGCAGACCCCGTCCTGTTTCAGAAATACCTGCATCCCTACGATACGGGCAGCCGCTCCAAGGAAGCGTTGGACTCGGTAGTGACCTTTGAAAAAGTAGTGCGGCCCACCCTGTTTTACAATGCCATGATTCATCCCCTGAAGCGCCTGCAGTTTACCGGCGCCCTGTGGTACCAGGGAGAGTCGAACCGCTTCGACAGCAGCCTATATACCCGGCTGTGCGCTTCCCTGGTCCGCAACTGGCGCGCACTGTTCCGCCAAGCGCAACTGCCTTTTTACTACGTGCAGGTAGCCCCGTACAACTGGGGGTCACCGGATGCTACCCAATACGAATATGCCCTGCTGCGCGAAGCGCAGGCAAAGATCCGGGAAGTGGTTCCGTTTACCGAAATGGTCGTGACCATGGACATTGCCGATCCGGCCGACATTCACCCGCGCAACAAACAGGAGGTAGGTTACCGCCTCTCCAGGATCGCAATAGCGCAGGTGTATGGCGAACCGAATACTCTGTTCAAGGGACCGGAGTTTGCTGGTTACAAAAAAGAAGGTGCCCTGATGAAGGTCCGCTTTGATCATACCGGCTCCGGGCTGGTGACCAACGACGGGTTGCCGCCGCGTCATTTTTACCTCGCCGGCAGCGATGGTGTTTTCCATGCCGCCCTGGCCCGGATAGAAGGGGACGAAGTGTGGCTGCAGTCCGAAAAGGTCCCGGACCCGGTAGCGGTCCGCTATGCTTTTACCAATGCGCCCATTACCAACCTTGAAAATAAGGAAGGCTTTCCGGCTGTTCCGTTTCGTTCCCAATTTTAAACTGTACCAATGAAAAAGCTTTGTATTCCCCTGGTTCTTGGTTGGATGTGGCTCGGTTGCAAGTCGCCCGGCGGCACGCAGGCGCAGCCGCCCTATGCATCCGGCGGGGGCATCGAATCGCGGCCTGCCGGGCAGTGGGATGAAATGCTGCTCCGCAACGAAGGCTGGATCGGTGCCGATGGCGTATATGCCGTAGCCCTCAACGGCATTGAAACACCCGGTAAGGCACAGGAAACTGAAACCCTTTTCTGGTTCAGCGATAACATCTGGGGACGGGTGCAGGGCGATACGCTGGCCGACGGCTGGGAAATGTCCAACAACTGCGTGGCGTACCTGAAAGGCGGGGTGCCCGACGGATCGAAGCTGCAGTTCTTCCGACGCCGGAATGCAAAAGGGGAAACGCTTTCCATGTTCGAGCCGAAAACACCGGCTACGAAACCCGGCGATTATTACTGGCTGGGCGACGGCTACTTCAACCATGCGCTGGACAGCACGATCTACATCTTTGCCTACCGCATTAAAAATATCCCCGGCGGCATTTATCCTTTCGATGATGTGGGGCTTTCCCTGATTGCCCTGCCCAAAGGCAGTCGTCCGCCATTCGAACAGCAGCGCCAGCTGGATGTTCCCTTTTTTTACAAAGACAGCGGAGGCAGGGGCAAGCTTGTATTCGGCGTCAGTGTGCTGGCCAATACGGCCGGTGCCGGGGTGCCGAAGCCGGATGGCTACATCTACATTTACGGAGTACGCGGTCCGCAGAAAGAACTGGTGGTGGCCCGGGTAGGGGAAAAGGATTTTGAAAACTTTGCTGCCTGGCGGTTCTGGAACGGAACGGAGTGGACCAACGACGTACACCGCGCAGCAGCCCTGACCAGCCGGGTCAGCAATGAAATGAGCGTTTCTTTCCTTGAAGACGGAAGGGTGATCGCCGCCTACCAGCTGGACACCAACTCGCCGGACATCATGGTCCAGGTGGGCAGAACGCCTGCAGGACCGTTTCAGCCGGCCAAGAAAGTCTGGTCCACCCCACAGGTGTATGAAGACCTGGACTTTTATACCTACAATGCCAAAGCGCATCCGCACCTGAGCCGCCCCGGGGAATTGCTGATCAGCTATAATGTGAACTCCTTCGACTTCCTGGACGACATCAAGTACAAGCCGCATCACCTGCGTCCCCGCTTTTTCACCGTTAAATACAAGTAAGCCTTGAACACCCGGATGGTCATGCTGCAAAATGAGGCCTGTTCCCTGTCTTTCGACCGGCAGGGCGGTGCCTGGGTGGACTTTCACCGGAAGCCCGGCGGGATGAACCCGCTGAACTTCCACCTGGAGCAAGATGTTCCGGGCGCGCAGAGCTATTCGTTCAGAGGTCATTTTCTGTGCCTGGGCCGGTGGGGCGACCCTTCTCCGGGAGAGGCCGCCAAGGGACATGTCAAGCACGGCGATTTCAACCGGCTGGAATGGACGGCGGAAGCTAACGGTAACGGTTGCGTGATGCGTGCCGAATCGCCGCTCGAAGGCTTGTTCTTGGAACGGACAATCACACTGGACCGGCAGGCACCCTTGGTAACCGTAAAGGAGCTTGTGCATAATACGGGTTCCCTGGGCCGGCTGTACCAAATGGTACAGCACCCTACCCTTACTGCGCCTTTTTTGGCCGGGGATACTTTGGTGGATTGCAATGCCACCACCGGCTTCGATTACGCTTTTGAAACCTATGATGAAGCAGCTTTCTGTCAATGGCCTGTAGCACGCACCACTAGAGGTGAACAGTTGCACCTTGGCCGTCCGGAACGGCCGTATAGCTCCGTATTTTCCTTTATCGTGGATCCGGCTGAGGAGTGGGGCTGGATCACGGCGTATGCGCCCGCGCAGCAGCTGCTACTTGGGTATGTCTGGCCGCGGATCCATTATCCCTGGATCCATCACTGGCTGCATTTTGAACAGGATACGTTACGGTACCGCGGACTGGAATTCGGTACCACCGGGGTGCACAAATCTTTTCAGGAAATCTGGGAGCGGCAGCTGCTGCAGGTCCTCGGTACACCAGCCTGCTCGTATATAGATTCCGGGGAAACGCAGCAGCGGCAGTATTCCGCTTTCCAGCTTCCGGTGCCTGCCGGCTTTACCGGTGTACAGCGGGTGGAAGTGGGGGAGAACGCCCTTCACATAGTGGAAAAAGGATCCGGAACAAAGAACACCCTATTATTTCACCAGCCCTTATACGATGGAATTTAAACAGAAAACGGTCGTGATCACCGGGGGTGCCAAAGGCATCGGTGCTGCCTGTGCAAAACTTTTTTTTGAGGCCGGGGCGCAGGTTGCCGTGCTGGATCTTGTACCGCCTTATGAACCGCCCGAGGATGCGCGGTGGCTGTACCTGCAGTGCAACGTATCGGACAGCCGGGCCGTGGAGCAGGCGATGGAGGTTATCTGGAACAGGTTCGGCTCCATCCATTTCCTGGTGAACAACGCCGGCATACAGCGGTACGGCAGCGTTACCGAAACTCCGGAAGAGGAGTGGGACCTGGTGATGAATGTCAACCTCAAAAGCTGCTTTCTTTGTTCCAAATATGCATTGCCTTACCTGCAGCGCTCGGGTGGCGGTGCCGTGATCAACATAGCCAGTGTACAGGCATTCGTTACCCAGGAAAAGGTGGCGGCTTATGCCGCGGCCAAATCCGCCCTGCTGGGGCTCACCCGGAGCATCGCCATCGATTTTGCCCCGCTGGTGCGTTGCGTGGCGGTTTGTCCCGGTACCATCGATACCCCTATGCTGCACGAGGCCATTGCCCAGTCGGCCGATCCGGCCGCCCTGCTGCAGGAATGCGAGGACATGCACCTGTCGGGCCGGATCGGGCAGCCGGCGGAAGTAGCCGCCCTGGTTCACTTTCTTTGCAGTAAGGCCGCCTCCTTTATCACCGGGGAAGCCATCCGGATGGATGGCGGACTGGGCATCCGGATCGGCGGCAGTAAACAGGAAGCTATATGAAAATAACAGACATCAAAGCCACTACCGTGGCAGTACCCCTGCAGGCACCCATCCGGCATGCCAACGGCTGCCACTGGGGCCGTTTTATCCGCACCATCGTGGAG
>DATAGL010000555.1:0-4766 GCA_036263755.1 Chitinophagaceae bacterium
GGCCCTGGAACAGCTGTTCGCGTCCCGCACCTTCGCAGGTGATGTATACCGGGATCCCCATGGCCGTTTCGCGCGATACCTGGGGCAGCCCGTAGCCCGGAGCAAACACGTTGTAGATCTCCATAAAATCCGAGGAAAGGATGATGGGGATCTGCACCTGGCCCGGCTGCCAGGCAAAGGTGGGGGGCAGCGTATCGAGGAATTCGTTTTCCAGCGTTTCCAGGAAAAAGCCCGTGCGGAACGAAAGCACGCTTCCGGCGCTGAGGTCCACGCGGAAGTCGTTCGCCAGCAGGGGGGCAGCGTCTTCTACGAAGGGCTGGCGCTCTACTTCCGCCACTTCCTCGGGCCGGAAAAGGTTCTTGCCCGGCTGGCCCATGGTGGCGTTGGTGATCTTTTTGGTCACCGAGATGAAGTCGTACCCGTTTTTATGAATGGCGGCCTCGCGGAACAGGTACTGCATGTTGTGGTACATCTGCAGGGAGCAGAGCAGCAGCAGCACGCCCACGCACAGGCCGATATAGGAAAACCAGCGCGACAGGGCGGAGGAGCCGGTTTGCAGCAGCGGTCGGATCGGTTGAAACGAATATGCCAATGGGGTGGGTTTACAGGTGATACAAGCGGTTGGCCGAGAAAAAGGGAATGCGCTCAAGGTCGGCAAACAGGATGGCGGCCTTGCGGGCGGCCGCTTCTTCAAGGATCAGCTCCATGGCGGCCTGCGCATTGCGGTTGTCGAGGTGGCTGAACGGCTCGTCGAGCAGCAGGAAGTCGAACGGCTGCATCAGGGCGCGGATGATGGCCACGCGCTGCTGCTCGCCGTAGGAACAGGTGCGGCAGAGGGAATTCATCTTGTCGCCGATGCCCAGACGGGCGGTCATCTCCGCGACTTTTTCGGGGCCGTGGTACGGGTTCAGCTGCCGCTTGATGTGGATGTTCTGCGCCACCGTTTGTTCCGGAAAGAGCCGCAGGTCCTGGAATACCACGCTCAGATGGTCTTTGCGGTACCGGGCAAAATCCTCGGGACCCAGGCCCCGCAGCGGTTTCCCGCCATAGGTGATGGTGCCGTTGTAATCGGTGCGCAGGCCATACAGGAAATTCATCAGCGAGGTCTTGCCCGAGCCCGAAGGCGCCACCACCTGTACCGGCTCACCCGGCTCGAAGCGGAGCGGACGGCCCCAGATCTCCGAGGTTTCTGTGCGGCTTTGCGGAAAATAAGTGGGCAGCACGTGCTGCAGTTCGATAAACATAGGTGCAAAAAAAAGCTGCAGCAGGAGAGGGCCTGCTGCAGCTGGAAGAAATGAGGTTATTCTGCGGGAAGCGCCGTGGTGGTGTCCTCGATGGATTCGGTCACCACGTCGTTCTGCTGCACTTTATTGGCCAGGTACAGCTGGCTGAAGTACTTGTTCAGCTGCTTCAGGGAGTTGGTGTTTTTGTCCACCAGGTTTACTTCCATGGTATAGCTCATGGTGCCGTCTTTCCACTCGCCGCCGTACAGTACGATGTCCTGCCAGAAGTTGATGGAAGCCTGCATGGCACCGAAGGCCGTGCCGGTAGGCGTTTCCTGGGTCGAGCGGAGGATGCGCTGCAGGTCTACGTACACGCCGAAAGGATGGCCGCTGATCTTGGAGGCAAAGGCGGCATTGCGCTTGTTTCCGGTGTGGAAGCCCGCGAGGTGGCCGGCCGAGTTTGAAGCGGCAAACCACTTGTTCTTAATCTCCATGTTCACTTCCGAAGCGCTGGGCCCGGCCTCGGCTTTCAGGATGCCGATGAGCTTTTCAAACGAAGGCTGGTTGTTCACGGAGGCGGCGAACAGGAAGTTCATGTTCGGCTTGGTGGTCACCTGCTGGGTTTGCGTAAAGGGATTGGTCTCGGTCTTTTTTTCCATGCGCACGTCGCTCACGGAAACCAGCACTTCGCCGTTGGAAGCCTGGAGCAGCTCGTCGAGCGTATAGTTCATGCGGCTGAACATCATGTTGGCCATGCCGTCCATGCCGGTAAGCACCAGCAGGTCCTTGAGGGCCGCGGGCGGGCAGTTCATGGCCAGAACGCCGGCGATGCTGTCCGAGGGAATGCGGTTGAGCAGGTCGGCGGAAATGGAGCCCATTTTGTGCTTGTCCAGCAGCTTCGATACTTCCTTGCCGTAGTACTGCTTCGAGGTGAGGGCAATCTTGCCGTTGTCGAAGTTGAGGGTGGTGGCTGAGATATTGTCTTCGAGCAGGGTGTTGAGCTTCATCATTGACAGCATACCGCCGGTAAGGCCGCTGTAATAATGCTCGCTGTTCATCCATACGTGCACGTCGCCGGCTTCTTTCACCAGGCGGGCATAGCGGTCGTCCTCTTCCAGGCCTTCTTTCAGGGTCAGGGTCTGGCGGGCAAACAGCTTCAGGCTGTCCACACCGAAGGATGCAGTGTTCTGCGTGCCGTCGCCGGCGCTCATGGCAGCGGCCATGGCGTTCATGAAGGGAGCGTCTGCGGTATAGGAGAAGCGGTTCTTGTCCCAGGTAACCAGTGCACCTTCGTCCATTTTGAGGTGGCTGAAGTCGCCGTCTTTGGTTACAGCAGCCGTGGTGCCTTTCTGGGCCAGCAGCTGCTGGTTGAAGGCTTCAAACCTGGCGGCATCGGTCAGGCTGCCTTCAAACACGAGGTAGCCGCCCTTGCCCTGCTTTTTGAGGAAGAACACGAGATCGGCCTTTGTATCGATACCGGCCGCTTCGGGATTGGAGAGGAGTTTCTGAGCCAGGGTGTCCTTCGCTTCTTTGTACATTTCCCGGAACCAGTCGGTTTCCTGCACTTCTTTCCAGCTCAGCTTGGAGGAGAGCGAGCTGTTGCTGATGTGCACCACCACGGCGGCGTCTTTCGGTACTGCAGGAGTGGTTCCGGAATTGTTTTTACAGGAGGTCAGCAGGAGCAGGCCCGCAACGGGAAGGGCCAGCAAAGCATTCAATCTCATAATTTTTTTGTTTTGGTCGGTCAAAAGAATAAAAAAAAGCCCATAGTTCTTAGTTCTTGGGGCGTTTATTTAACGAAAGGGGCGGATGGGCCAATAACCGGGGGTATTTTGAAGGGGAAGCGATGGAGGATTTACGATGTACGGTGTACGATGTAACCTTCGCAATTCTTCAATCGTTATTCCTTCCCGCCTTTGGCGGGACAAGTAGTTCGACATTCCCTCGCTCCGGCAGAGGGGTTGCACGCAAAGACGCCAAGAAACGCAAAGACACAAAGGTTAAGTAAGCGGCCCAGCTCATCTGCACATTTGCATATCTGCCCATCTGCACATTCATCCTCCCTCTCATTCACCTACATATTCACCCATTCACCCATTGACCTATTCACTCGAAAGAGAGCGCTTCCCAGTCGCCGGCCTGCAGCGTTTGCTGCTGCCCGCTGCGGAGGTCTTTGAGCACGCAGGTGCCTTCTTCCAGCTCTTTGGAGCCCAGGATGGCGGCAAACGGGATGTTCCGCTTTTCGGCGTACTTGAACTGCTTGTCCATCTTGGAGGACTCGTGGAACAGCTCGGCGGCGATGCCGCGGCGGCGCAGTCCCTGCAGCAGCTCGTAGGCGCGGGCGCTTTCCTTTTCGCCGAGGTTGAAGAAGAGGACCCGGGTGCCCTGGGCCACGGTATCGGGAAACAGCTTCAGCTCTTCCAGGACATCGTAGATCCGGTCCACCCCGAAGGAAATGCCCACGCCCGGAACGTCGGGCACGCCGAACAGGCCGGTGAGGTCGTCGTAGCGGCCGCCGCCGCCGATGGAGCCGATCTTGACCGAGGCGGGCGCCTTTGCTTCGAAGATGATGCCGGTGTAGTAGTTCAGGCCACGGGCGAGGGTGACATCCATGTTGATTGTCGATTGACGATTGACGATTGATGATTGGCTTAAAACGTAATTCAATTCTTCTATGCCCTTAAGTCCTTCTTCATTGCCGGCGAATAAGGTGCGGAGCTGCTCCAGCTTCTGCTCGTTGCTGCCGTCAATGCTGAGGAAGTTTTCAATGGTGGTGATCTGCCCGTCGTCCAGGCCCCGGCCGGACAGCTCGGCCTTTACTTTTTCGATGCCGATCTTGTCCAGCTTGTCGATGGCGATGGTGATGTCCATCATCTTGTCGGCACCGCCGCACAGCGTGGCGAGCGCCGAAAGGATCTTGCGCGAGTTGAGTGCCAGGCGCCAGCCTTCCACCCGCAGCTTTTCAAACACGTCGCAGTAGATGTTCACCAGGTCCACTTCGTTGAGCAGCGAGCGGCTGCCCACCACGTCGGCATCGCATTGGTAGAATTCGCGGTAGCGGCCGCGCTGGGGCTTGTCAGCCCGCCAGACCGGCTGGATCTGGTAGCGCTTAAAGGGAAAGGTGAGCCCGCCCCGGTTCATCGCCACATAGCGGGCGAACGGAATGGTCAGGTCATACTTCAGCGCGCGTTCGGTGATGCCGGGCGTGTTCTTTCCCTGCAGCACTTTTTCGAATTCGGGCCGGGCCGCTTCCGGTTTCGCCCCTTCGTGCAGCCCGTTGTTGAGGATCTTGAAAATCAGCTTGTCGCCTTCCTCCCCGTACTTGCCCATCAGGGTCTCCAGGTTTTCCATGGCGGGCGTCTCCAGCGGCTGGAAGCCGTAGAGCTCAAACACGCTGCGGATGGTGTTGAAAATATATTGCCGGCGGCGGACCACCTCAGGCCCGAAATCACGCGTGCCCTGGGGGATGGAAGGTTTGTTCATTGTTTTTTGTATTTGTTATGTGGGTGGTTTTTGTGGTATTAGTGGTATTTGTAGTATTGG
>DATAGL010000556.1:0-3238 GCA_036263755.1 Chitinophagaceae bacterium
GGTAGGAGGCATCAAGGAAAAAGTGCTGGCCGCCAAGCGGGCGGGCCTGCGGGACCTGATCCTCTGCGTACAGAATGAAAAGGACGTTCAGGAAATCAACCCCGAATACATCAAAGGCGTCCGTTTCCATTTCGTGAAGAATATGAACCAGGTGATCGATCTTGCCCTGCAGGATTGATCCGATAATCCATGCTGTTGCGCTGGCTGCTGACGATATTACTGGCTACAGGCTGCTGCACTGCCGGGGCGCAAACCCTGGGTGGTGAAGCAGCCTTTCCTTTTCTGAAGCTGCCCGCCACGCCGCTGCTTTCGGCAACCGGGGGCGCCAACGTTTCCTGGCGGTCGGCCGACGGAGGTCATGCCCTCTACCAGCCGGCATTGCTGTCCCCGGAACTGGACGGCGACCTTGGCCTGTATTTCAACTCCTTTGTGGCAGGGGTGAAGTCGGGAGCCGCTTCGTATGTCCATCACCGGGAAAAGGAGCACCTGACCTTCGGGGCCGGGCTGTTTTTTATGGACTATGGATCGATCGCCGAAACCGATGCGGCCGGCAACCGCCTCGGAACTTTTCGTCCGCAGGACTTTACCGTGCAGCTCAGTGCTTCGTATGCCTACCTGCAGCGCTGGCGGTTCGGAGCCTCCCTCCGCTATATCGGTTCGCGTTACGGGCAGTATACGGCCAGCGGGATCGCCATTGATGCGGGACTTCATTACCGGGATTCGGCAAGGCAATTCAGTGCGGGTGTGCTGGTGCGCAATGCCGGTACCCAGCTTCGTTCCTTTACCGGCGAAAAAGAGGAACTGCCCTTCGATCTCCAGGCAGGCATCACGAAGAAACTGGCCCGGGCGCCCCTGGGTTTTTCGCTCACGGCACAGGGACTGCACCGCTTCAACCTGGCCTATGCAGATACGGCCTTCAATAATGAAAACGAGCCGGGCCGCAGGTCCCCGGGCTTTGCCGGCAAGCTGCTGCAGCATGTCATTGCGGCCACCCACCTCTACCTCGGGCCGCACCTGGAGGCCACTATCGGTTACAATCACCTGCGCCGCAGCGAGCTGAATATCGGCACGGGCGGCAATGGGCTGAACGGCTTTTCATCCGGGCTGCGCACCCGTTTCCGCAAGCTGGAACTGCACTATACCCGGGCCTGGTACGGCCGTAGCTTTGCCTACAACCAGATGGGCGTGGTGGTGCGGTTGAAGGAAGGCCTGTGAAGGGAAGGGAGATGTACGATGTACGGTGTACGATTTGATTTCGTGTCCCGACAGTATACTTGTTTGGGTAAGGTTGCACGCAAAGCCGCTAAGGAACGTGAAGACACAGAGGAACTCTTTGCGCCTTTGCGGAACCCTGCGTCTTTGCGTGAAACAATACAGCCATCCGTGAGGATGGCTGTATTGTTTTATCGTTTACCGGGAATTTGGCGCCGGTTCTGTTTAGTCGAAGTAGCTGAGGCTGGTCTGCGGGGTCAGGGTCAGTACCGTTTCGTACATGAGGCGGATGGTCTGCTCAATATCGCTGCGGTGCAGCATTTCCACCGTGGTATGCATATAGCGCAGCGGGATGGAAATAAGGACCGAAGGGCAGCCGTCGTTGGCGTAGGCAAACGAGTCGGTATCGGTTCCGGTGCTCCGTGATACGGCCCGGAGCTGAACGGGAATCTCATGCTGCTCGGCTACGTCCTGCACCAGGCGCAGGAATTTGTTGTGTACCGCAGGGCCGAACGAAAGGGAAGGACCCTTGCCGCAGGAGGTGTCCCCTTCAATGATCTTATTGATCATGGGCGTGGTGGTATCGTGGGTAACGTCGGTGATGATGGCCGCATTCGGCTTGATGCGCCGGGCGATCATCTCGGCACCGCGCAGGCCGATCTCTTCCTGAACGGCATTCACCACGTAGAGGCTGTAGGGCAGCCTGCGCTTGTTCTCTTTCAGCATCCGGGCCACTTCGGCGATCATAAAGCCGCCGACGCGGTTATCGAAGGCGCGGCCGATATAATAGTCATTGGCCAGCTCGTCGAAGCCGTCCTGGTAGGTAACCACGCAGCCTACGTAAATGCCCAGGTCTTCCACTTCTTTCTTTGTGCGGGCGCCGCAATCCAGGAACAGGTTTTCCACTTTGGGCACCTGTTCCTTATCGGGACCGCTGATGCGGGTATGGATGGCCGGCCAGCCGAATACGGCTTTTACCGGTCCGTTTTTTCCGTGAATGAGTACGCGCTGGGCCGGTGCGATCTGGTGGTCCACGCCGCCGTTGCGCTTCAGGTACATCAGGCCTTCATTGGTAATGTAGTTCACGAACCAGGAGATCTCGTCGGCATGCGCCTCGATCACCACCTTGAAAGGCTGTCCCGGGTTGATGACGCCGACGGCCGTGCCGTAGGGATCGGTAAAGGTTTCGTCCACATAGGGCCGCACATAATCGAGCCAGAGGCGCTGGCCCGCTGTTTCAAAGCCAACGGGGGAGGGGGTATTGATGTAATTCCGGAAAAATTCCAGGGAAGGGTCTGTCAGTATGGATTTGCTCTTTTTGGATCCTTTTGCCATTTGCTGTAGGTTATCCGGCAAATTTACCGAAAAGCGAAAGAAGAAAGAGGAGGAGCGCGGAAAACATCATCAGGCCGTCGAGCACAAAGTAGTACAGGTAATCCGACTGGCTCCGGAGCGACCTTGCGTAAAGCCCTGCCAGCAGCAGCCCGGGCAGCAGCAGGATCGCCACCGTTACCGGGTCCTGATTATGGAATAACCCGCCCAGGCCCGTGGCAAAGAAAACAAGCAGCGACCCGAGGAAAAGGCTGTGGATGCCCTGTTCATCGAGCTGGGTTACCAGGCTCCGGATGCCTTCCCGCCGGTCCGCTTCACGGTCGCGGTAATCAAACAGGATGCAGATGGCGTAAATGAGAAAAAACCGGTTGATGGCAAAAAGCTCGGCTTCGGGTCCGAAGTCCTGCCGTTCAAGGGCCAGGGGAAGTACTGCCGTTACCTGGGTCCAGGCCAGCGCGAGAAAAAGGGTTTTCCCGATCGCGATCCGGCGCAGCCAGATAAAGGGCAGGTAAGGAATTTTGGGGGCCGAATACAGAAAGGTGATAAAGGCTGTGGCCACCAGCCAGGCCCAGTGCGCCCGCAGCTGATAGGTCAGCCAGGCGGCCAGGAGCCCGCTGCCGATGCTCAGCAGGAGGTGTAAGGGCCGGCGGGCGGCCGACCAGCGGGCTTTCCGCGAGGTGCTGTACAGGGCCGG
>DATAGL010000557.1:0-5192 GCA_036263755.1 Chitinophagaceae bacterium
TTCCGCTACATCCGGCAGCGCCCGGGCCGTATCAGCGGGTCCGGAACGGCGCACAAAATAGTCCGCTGCCAGGCCGGGCTGCAGCGGCTGCCGGCTGATGTAGACCCGGTCGGAAGCGTCGATGTAAAAGTGAAGACCCAGCGAAGGAAGCAGGTTCTTAAGGACAGCAGCCAGGGGCTCGTCGCGGAAGGCAGCGGTTACCGGAAGGGTATCCAGTTCCTGCTCATCGTAATAAAACCGGTAGGGTGAGGAACCTTCCAGCGTTTGAACAAATTGCCGGAAAGGCTGACCGCTGAATGATCCGGATACCTTTTGTCCGGTTTGGGTCCATCCGTCGGCCGTTCCCAGGATCAGGAGCAGGCTACAGAGCAGCAGCCGGTATGCAGGTTTATACATGTCAGGGGGTTGAAGGGTCAAATGCGGCGAACGCCTGCACCAGGGAGCGCCCGAAGTTGTTTTTGAAATCCAGTCTGTTCTCCCGCGCATATTTGCGCAGGGCCGTTTTTTGCTTGCTGAAGTAGCGGTACACGGCCTTTCTTCCGTTGAGCAGGAGCAGGCGGTCTCCGTCCTGTACATAATACCGGCTTGCCGGCGTAAAGCGCAGGGGCTCGTCGGAACGGACCGATGACGAGGTTTTGCTGTGCTGCGCCAGCAGGCGGCGGCAGCGGCCTTCATACAGCACTTCGTAATAACCGGTGGGCAGCCGCTCGAACCGGTGACTACCCAGGGTAAAGGCCGTTACCTTTCCCGTGAACAGCTGGATATTGAGGTTGGATTTGTTGCGCAGGAGGAGCAGGTCGGAAAAGGCATCGTACAACAGAGGAACACCTACATAGAGCACCCCGTCGTACCATACCGAGCCGGATTGTGCACTGTCGGTTCCGAAGAAGGGATGCCCCCGGGTGCCCTGCGAAGGCCAGATATACTCGAGGCCCCGGTACAGGTTGGCGCTTTCCCCCACGCTGTCCGTATAATGTCGGATCACGGAGCGGAATGCTGCATCGGGTACGGGATCTGCCGTTTGAGCGGTGGCGGTCCAGCCGGTCAGCAAAAGGGCGGCAAGCAGGCTACCCCGCAGGCGGCGGGGTAAGGAAGCAACATCCGGTGCTGCAGGCAATCGGTACTTCTGGTTCATATAGCAGTTATCGTTAAATCAGTCGGGTAACGGTTCCGAAAAATAGCATTAAAATTTTAAACGATAGGTGTATTACCGGCTTCTCTTTGTAATGCTTGTCCACAGGTGGACACAAAAAAAGCAGCGAACCGCTGCTTTTACAGAAAAATAAATAATTCTAATACCGGGGACAACGAACGGCATTCAGGCTGGAGTTGTCCCGCGGGAGAAAGCCTGCATATAACAGACCGAGCTCAAAGCCCCCCTGTCCCCCCGAAGCGGTACGCAGCGGAGAAAGGTTCACATCATAACTGAGGGAAACGGAGAACGGATGGTAATCGAGTTTTAATGTGGGGATCAGCGCATCGTTCCACCGGAGGAACAACCCGCCGGAAAGGGTATAGTCGGGGTCCTCAAAATCGGACCCGATCTTCAGACCGTACAGAAAGCCGCCTACCGTTTCGGTATAAGCGCCCTGCCGGGTATGATCGGCTTCCAGGGTCAGTACCGTGGTTTCGGTTACGCCGAACCGGAGGCCGCCGGAAAACACCAGCCTCGGGTCCAGCTGCCTTCCCGTGCCTGAAAAGAAGGTGTGCCGGGGACGATGGAAATGATGGTAGGCCGCTCCGATAAAATAATTGTTTTCCGGGCTTTCCCCGAAGCGGGCATTGTAAGACGCACCGATGGCTCCGTCGGCATAGGCGAAGGCATTCCCGTTATTGACCTCTTCCCCGTCGCCTGTGCCTTCATACTGGCTGTTGGTGGTAATACGCGAGCGGTCGAAGCGGCGCTGCACGTACCCGCCCGAAAAGCCAATAGACAGGTAGCTGTTGCGGTCGGCCGACAGGGCTTTATGAAAGTTCAGTACCGGCAACACCTGGGTGGTGGTGAGCCGGCTGGTTCCGGCCTGGTCGTTGAGCAGCCGGAGCCCGAGGGTCAGGAAGTCATCGCCCTGCCCGATGGGCATTTTGTATTCCCCGTTGAGCGAAGTGGTCTGGTAACCGGCCGACACGCTGTTCCATTGGGAACGGTGTACGGCCTGTACCCGCACGTCGCCGTGCAGCAGGCCGGCAAGGGCCGGGTTGCGGTGCAGCGGTGCCTGGTAAAACTGTGAAAAATGCACGTCCTGTGCCAGAACGGCTGTGCTGAGCCGGAGGAAGCAGCAGCAGAGGATGAAGGATCGGATCAGGTTTTTCATAAAAGGAATTTCGGGTATGGTTCGGTTCGGAACGGATTTTACTGGAGCAGGGTAATGTCGCCTTTGAAGGGCAGCACTTCATTATTGGAACAGATCACTTCACAGGTATACATGAACACATCTGATGTCAGCTTCTTTCCCTTAAAAGTTCCATCCCACCCTGATGACGCATCGTTGGCATTGAAGTTGGCCCGCTCAAACACCAGCTCGCCCCAGCGGTTGAACACCCGCAGGCTGCGCACCCGGGCTACGCCCGAACCTCTCGGGTAGAAGCGCTCGTTGCGGCCATCGCCGTTCGGTGAAAAGGTATTCGGGAAAAACAGGTTGCCGCCGTTGCAGATCACCGAAACGGTAACCGCATCAGCCGCGGTACAGCCGCCGCTGTTCGACACACTGACCACGTACTTCGTAGTGCTGCGGGGCTGCGCTTCCGGGCGGGGACAATCGGCACAGCTCAGGCTCCCCGCCGGTTGCCATTGCCAGGCAGTGACGTCGGGCGAGGAAACGGCTTCCAGCTGAACGGTTCCGCCCGCCGGAACGGTCAGGTCCGTACCGGCTTCCACCGTGGGTACCGGGTTTACCACCACCGGCACAAACGCGGTATCGGTAAAGCAGCCATCCCGGTCCCGGCCCACGACGGTATACAGGGTAGTCACCCGGGGCTGTGCCCTAGTGGCTGCGGCATCCGGTTGTTCCACACCGGTGGCCGGGAACCAGCGGTAAAGTTCCGCACCGGAAGCCTGCAGGCGGGTCCCTTCTCCAGCACAAAGCGTATCACCCCGGCCTGCGGTGACCCGGAACGGCTGGCGCACGTTCAGGCGGACGGAATCCGTGGCCGAGCATCCCCATTCGTTGAACCCGGTAACCAGGAACACCCCGTTTTCCGACGGCCGGACTACCGGCTGCGGGCAATCCGTACAAGAAAGATCCGTATGGCTTTTCCACTGGTACCGTACGGCACCGGTGGCCTGGAGGGTGTAGGCGTTGCCGCGGCAGACCACGGTGTCCGCCCCGGCCGATGTGACCGGCACCGGGCGTACCTGCACGGAGGCATGTGCCGTATCGGCACAACCTTTAGTGTCCCGCACGATAAGGATTGCCGTATAGCTTCCGGGTGCTGGGTAGGAAGAAGAGGTAGTTCCGGCGGTATCCGACACCTGGCCGTTGCCGAGGTTCCAGGACCATTGCAGGCCAGCGGACTCCCGCTGTACCGTTCCCGACCAGGAGACACGGGCCGGCGCACATACTTCCGTGGGACCACTCACTGTCACCGCCGGGCCTTCCCAAACCCGGACCGGAGTGGCCAGCCGGAGCGAATCGGTACAACCGTTTTCCGAGAAAACCGTCAGCTGCACAGGGTACAGACCCGGGCGCGTATAGGTATGCACGGGGACCTGTTCCTCCGATATTTGCCCGTCACCAAAGCTCCAGCGGTAACCTGTGATTTGGTCATTGCCCGTAGTGCGGTTGCGGAAGCGGACAGTAGCCGTATTGCAGTACAGGGCGGAGTCGGCTTCAATGGCCGCCGTTACTTCTTTTACATGGATCGTGTCCGTTCCCGGTACCGATACGCGGCAGCCGCCGGCATCTACCAGGATAAGGCGGGGCAGGTATGCCCCCGGGATAGAATAGGTATGCTGCACGACGGAATCCTTTGTTACCAGGGTTGTTCCGTCGGCGAAATCCCAGACAAAGGACAGGTTTCCGGCCGTACGGGCACTAAAGGCAACCGACACCGGTGTGCATCCGGTTCGCGCGTTGTAGCTGAAGCTGCCCCTGGGACCCCGCACTTCAATGCGCTGCAGGGCCGTATCGGTACAGCCGCCGGTTCCGGTGACTACCAGCTGCGCCCAGTAAATACCGGGTGCGGTGTAATAATGTTCCGGGGCTTCTTTTTCCGAAGTATTGCCGTCACCGAAGATCCAGAGCAGCTTCGTGTAATTCTTCGATGTATGCCGGAACCGCACAAAGAGCGGCGGGCAGGTACCCACTGAATCGGAAACGGTGAACCGGGCTTCCGGCCGGCCGATGGTGATATAGGCCGGGCGCACGAGCGAGTCGCTGCATCCGTACTGGTCGGTTACCTGTAAACGGACATCATACAAACCGGTCTGCGTAAAGGCATGAGCGGGTTGCCGCACAACGCTGTGGGCTCCGTCGCCAAAGGTCCAGCGGTAGGTCAGCCCCTGCCCTTCCGACTGGTTGCGGAAGGACACCGGGGTTCCGGCGCAGGAGAGGGTATCGGCGGCCGTAAAGCGGGCCCGCGGGTCGGCGATCACTACGGCGGAGGAACGGGTAACGGTATCGGTACATCCCTGGGCATCCTGTATGGCCAGGGTCACCGCATATGTTCCGGGCGCGGCGTATAGATGGGCAAGCGGTGCAGGGCTCAACGAATCGGATTGGCCATCGCCAAAGCTCCATACGCGGCGGATGATGGCGTTCCTTCCGTCGGCAACCGAGCGGTCGGTAAAACCGATCTGGGGCTCACCGATACAGGCGGCCGGCGCCGACGTGACAAAGCCCGCTTCCGGCCCGCTGACCACAACGTTCCTGGATACCCGGTAGGTGCAGCCCAGCAGGTCCGTCAGCAGCGCGGTGACCGGATACACACCGGCCTTGCGGTAGCGATGGGGTGCGGGCCGGGGACCGGCTGCCGTATCGCCGTCGCCATAGGTCCATTGCCAGCGCGTAATGTGGGCCCGTTGCACACCGGTTACCCGGGCTTCCACCGTGCTGCCTTTGCATAAGGTATCCCGGTCCAGCTCCAGTACCGGCTGCTCGTCCAGTACCTGAATATTGACGGCCTTTACATGCGAGCAATTACCGTTGGTCACGCGGAGTTCCACCCGGTAGGTTCCGGTTTTGGTGTAAACGTGT
>DATAGL010000558.1:0-1638 GCA_036263755.1 Chitinophagaceae bacterium
GACGCTCAGAACGGCGGAGGCAGCGCTGATGCCTACGGTCAGGAGGATTTGTTTCACTTTCATATTCGGTCTTTTGTGGTATGAGATAGAGATAGATATAATGAATGGTCAAATTGTGTGCCTTCACTCCAAACAAAATACGCACTCGCCGTAACCTCAGCCAAACCGTCTGTTCAGTTTAACATTAAATTTACTAAGGTCTTCGTACTTCCGCAATTCTGTCAGCTTTTTTCCGTCAGACCGGTCAGGAACTGCAACGTATCGATGCCGTCGGCAAAATCCTCCACGCAAGGCTTCTGGGCCTCCCCGAAAGGAAGGTGCGCCCTGCCCACGATGCATTGCACCGCCTCCGGCGGTCCGGCCTGTCCGGCAGCCGGGGCCGGCCCGTCATAAAATTCGTAATGCACCTGGCTGATCGGGGCAAAGGGAGACGGGTCTTCCACAAGCAACACGGCCCCGTTGGTCATGTAGTACCGGTTGTTCAGGATATGGATGGCCAGATTGTAGTCGTAGTTGTTCTTGTACTTATGGTGGTTGATGACCCAGCTCCATTTCCCGCCCGCCTGGAGCAGGGGGAGGAAGTCGTACCCCCTGGGAACCAGCAGTTTCGTCACATTACGGCAGCCCATACCGAAATACAGGTGAATATCATCGGCCAGGGCTTCCAGTTCTTCCGGCCCTTCCGATCCGGTCAGCACGGCCACGGACGTGCGGTTTTTCCGGATGATATGGGGGTACTTGCTGAAGTATTGCTCGAAATACCGGCCGGTGTTGTTGCTGCCCGTCGCAATGTACGCATCGCAGCCTTTCAGCAGGGGCTGCAGCAGGATGGCGCCGGCCACACGGTCATCCCAGGACGTTAGCACCGCTACCAGCTGTTTGATGAGGGCTTCGTCTTTGGAGGAGGGCTTGACCACGGCAATGTGCCCGGAGAGAAAGACGCAGAGCAGGTCGTGGAAACCAACCAGCGGAATGTTTCCGGCCATCACAATGCCGACGCGCAGCGGATGCGCCTGTTCTTCGGGCAGGGCATAGCGCCGGTGAAGTGTGTCCAATTGTACCCGCTGCAAATAATTGTGGGCAATGTTTTGTACAGCTTTTTCAATGAATTCCGGGATGAACCAGTTGTTGCCGGCAAACGCCCGTTCTTTCGCGCGTTCCCAGGCTTCGTCCTGCTCCTGCAGGTAGGCGCCCAGCCGCACCATCAGTTCTTTCCGCTCTTCGATTTTCATACGTTCATGCTCTCAGGAGGATAAGGCGTCAAAAGTTCAACCAAACTATTGATGCGTAATTTCACCCTCAGGTTTTAAATTTGTTTACAAATTTACTTTTATACAGTTCAAATAGAAGTTATGGCGATCAAGATCACTGAAGAATGTATCAATTGCGGAGCCTGCGAGCCGGAGTGCCCGAACAACGCGATCTATGAAGGCGGAGTGGAATGGTCCGTCGCCGACGGCACCAGCGTGAAAGGCAGCTTTTCCCTCGTGGACGGAACCGTGGTCAATGCCGACCAGCGCAACGCGCCCATTGCCGTGGATACGTACTATATCGTTCCCAGCAAATGCACCGAATGCCAGGGCTTTCACGAAGAGCCGCAGTGCGCTGCAGTGTGCCCGGTAGACTGCTGTGTGCCCG
>DATAGL010000559.1:0-4063 GCA_036263755.1 Chitinophagaceae bacterium
TTCTTTACCGGCATCGGGCTCATCCGGGGTACCCGCGACGATGCCCGCCCCCCGGCTTAAGTTACCATTCGCAAAACTTTTTCGCCATTTAACACAGAATACCTAAAACTGGGTAGTTTACCGTTTAACTTTGCGGCAACAAACTGTGTTATGAGAAAATATTTTTATGTGATAGCAGCCTGTTTGCTATCCACTGCCGCATTTGCCCAGCAAATCAGCGGTACGGTACGCGATAATACCGGCAACCCGGTAAACGGGGCTACGGTATCCCTCCTGCGGGGCAAAGATTCCACTGTACTGAAGCTCAGCGTCACCAAAGAAGGTGCTTACCAGTTTTCCGACCCCAAGCCCGGCACCTACCTCATCGGGGTTTCCTACGTAGGTTACGTCCCGGTTTTTTCCGCCCCTTTCGAGTTTTCTGATGCCTTGGTGACCGTTCCGGCCCTGGAACTGAACAAGATCACCGGTGATATGAGAGGCGTTACCGTAACGGCCCGCCGCCCCATGGTGGAGGTGAAGGCCGACAAAACCATCCTCAACGTGGAAGGCACCATCAACGCCGTAGGCAACGACGCCCTGGAGCTCCTGCGCAAGGCGCCCGGCGTTACCGTGGATAAGGACGACAACATCAACCTCGCCGGCAAGAACGGCGTGGTGGTGTACGTCGACGGCAAGCCCTCGCCGATGAGCGGCGCCGACCTGGCCAACTACCTGAAGACGCTGCAGTCCTCGCAGGTTGAGTCCATCGAGATCATCACCAACCCCTCGGCGAAGTACGAGGCGGCCGGCAATGCGGGCATCATCAACATCCGCCTCAAAAAGAACAAGGCATACGGCGTGAACGGCTCGGTGAACACCGGCTGGAACATCGGCACCTATGCCAAGTACAACGAAGGCGTGACGCTGAACTACCGCAAGAACAAGATCAACATCTTCGGCAACTACAACTACAACCGCAGCAACGGCATGAACTTCATGAACCTGTACCGGGAAACGGCCATCGACTCCTCGTACCAGCAGCGTTCCGACATGCGCAACCGCAACCGGAGCCACGGGTTCAAGGCCGGCGTGGACTTTTACGCCGACAACAGGAATACGGTCGGCATCATGGTCAACGGCAACCTGAACGAGAATGCTTTCTTCAATGCCAGCCGCACCAACATCGGTTTCATCCCCTCGAAAACACCAAACGAGCTGCTGGTAGCCGATAACCGGGCCGAGGGTGAGCGCGACAACATGAACTTCAACCTGAACTACCGTTTTGCCGATACCTCGGGGCATGAGCTGAACGTGGATGCCGACTACGGCTTCTTCAACAGCATGAACGACCAGCTGCAGCCGAACCTCACCTATACGGCCGACGGCAGCACGCTGAAGTTCCGCGACATCTACAACCTGCTGACGCCTTCGGAGATCGACATCTACTCGGCCAAGGCCGACTACGAGCAGAACTTCAAGAAAGGACGGCTGGGTTTTGGCGGTAAAGTATCGTATGTGCAGACCGACAACACCTTCCGCCGGTTCAACAACAGCGCCACGCAGGTGGAAGACCACCGGAACAACTTTGTGTACAAGGAGAATATCAATGCCCTGTACGCGAACTACAACCGCCAGTTCAAGGGTTTCATGATCCAGGCCGGCCTGCGGATGGAGAACACCCACTCGGAAGGCAACTCCCAGGGCTTCCGCTGGAACTACGAGGAATCGAAGAATGTGGCCATCGACTCGGTACTGGAGCGCGATTATACCAACCTGTTCCCCAGTGCCGCCATCACCTTCAACAAGAACCCGATGAACCAGTGGGGCCTTACCTTCAGCCGGCGCATCGACCGGCCGGGCTACCAGCAGCTGAACCCCTTCGAGTTCAACCTCGACAAGTTCACCTTCCAGCGCGGCAACACGGCCCTGCGCCCCCAGTACACGAACTCGTTCGGCATCACCAATACCTTCAAGTACCGGTTCACCACCACGCTGAATTACAGCCGTGTGACCGATATGTTTGCCATCATTCCCCGCAACGAAGGCTCGCGCGGGTTCATCACCACCGACAACCTGGCCAAGCAGGACGTGGTGAGCCTGAACCTGAGCGTTCCGCTCCAGTACAAGTGGTACAGCCTGTTTGCCAACATCAACGCCAACTATTCCCATTTCCAGGGAAGCGACCCCACTTACAAGGTGGATATCAAGCGGGCCGCAGTGACCGTGTTCACACAGCAGACCGCAAAGCTGGGTAAAACCACCACGGCGGAACTCAGCGGCTTCTACTCTTCACCCACCGTATGGCAGGGCGCCCTGAAGGCAAAAGAAATGTACGGCATCGACCTTGGCCTCCAGCAGGTACTGTTCAAGGGCAAGGCCACGGTACGGGCCACCGTAACCGATATTTTCCAGACCATGCGCTGGGCGGGTGTATCGGACGTTACGGGCTTCAAGGCCAACATGAGCGGCGGCTGGGAAAGCCGGCAGTTCCGCCTCAACCTGAGCTACCGCTTCGGCAGCGCCCAGGTGAAAGCGGCCCGTCAGCGCAAGTCGTCCATTGAAGAAGAAAGCAAGCGGACCCAGGGCGGCGGCGGCATCGGCCTCTAAGCACTGGCATAAAAATTTCAACAGATGAGGAGGGACCAGGTCCCTCCTTTTTTTATGCGTCTACCTCTGATCTCCCTGCTTCCGGTCCTGCTTTCCGCCTGCGGAGGCGATACGGTTTCCCGGACGGAACCCGCCGCTTCCGAAGTGCACCAGAACGCCAGCGTGCCCACCGGCACCACCAGCACGGCCATTCCCCTGAACGGCTGTTACGAAATGGTGTTCAAACGCGATACCGCCCGGATGCAGCTGGAGCTGCGCGACAGCACCATCACCGGCACCCTTGAATACCGGTTGTATGAAAAGGACCGCAACACCGGCACGCTGAAGGGCGTGGTGCGCGACAGCCTCATTGTGGCCGACTATACCTTTTCCTCGGAGGGCAGCACCTCGGTGCGCGAGGTGGTGTTCCGCATCGAAGACACGGCGCTGGTGCCGGCCCACGGCGATATCGAGGAACGGTCGGGCAGGCTGGTGTTCCGCGACCGCAGCCGCCTGCAGTACGAAACCGCCAACCCTTTCCTGCGCTTTCCCTGCAGTACGCATAACGATCAGCCATAATTTAGGCTTCGTATATAATCAGGAACGCATAATTTGCCGCCGTGAATTACCTGCTGCTCATCGACACGGCTGTTGAAACGGCCTCCGTATGCCTCGCTGCCGAAGACCGCATACTGGGTGAAAAAGAAAACGCGGCGCAGCGCGATCATGCCGCCTGGCTGCAACCTGCCATCCGCGACCTGTGCACGGAAACCGGCATACCGCTTTCCGGCCTTTCCGCCATAGCCGTCAGCGCCGGGCCGGGCTCCTATACGGGCCTGCGTGTGGGAATGGCCGCTGCCAAAGGTCTTTGCTATGCACTCGGCCTGCCCCTCATCACGCTCAACTCCCTGCAGGGGATGGCGGCCGCCGCCGCGGCCCGGCTGCCGGGCAATGGTCTGCTCTGCCCGATGATTGACGCCCGGCGCATGGAAGTGTTTACCGCGGTGTACAACCACGCATTAGAAGAAATTATTTCGCCGCACAATGCCCTGCTTGACGCCGATTCTTTTGCTGCGCTGCTGAAACAGAACGAAGTTATTTTTTTCGGTAATGGAAGCCACAAATGGAAACCGATCGTAACACATAAACACGCTGCTTTTGAAAATGTTAGAGCGAGCGCTTCGGCTATGATGCCCTTGGCGTGGGCATCCTGGAGGAACCGGTCTTTTGCGGAGCTGGCCTACTGTGAGCCGTTTTATATTAAGGAATTTTACTCACCGATCCTTAAACGAAACTTGTAAAATATAGCAAAAAGCAGTAATAACATTGGTAAAAGTGCGACGTATTTATACATTTGTACCTAACCTTGTTAATAGTGTATCTATGAATTACGATTTAGCCGAGAATTCCGTATCGATATCCGGCGAGCTGAAGATCGATGTGATCCAGCTAAAAAAAGCTGCCCTCATCCTGCGGGCCATCAACCACAAGTTGCGGC
>DATAGL010000560.1:0-4050 GCA_036263755.1 Chitinophagaceae bacterium
GCGACAGGCGGGCGATCTCGCGGCGCAGGGGATCGAAGCAGGAAAGGATGATGGCCTCGGGCGTGTCGTCCACGATAAGGTCCACCCCGGTAGCAGCTTCAATAGCCCGGATGTTCCGGCCTTCACGGCCGATGATCTGGCCCTTGATCTCGTCGCTTTCCAGGTTGAACACCGTAATGGCGTTCTCGATGGCCTGTTCGGCAGCCGTACGCTGGATGCTCTGGATGATGATCTTGCGGGCTTCCTTATTGGCTTTCTGCTTTGCTTCGTCAATGATCTCCTGCTGCACGGCAATGGCCCGCGACTGGGCTTCGCCCTTCATGGCTTCGATGAGCTGGTTGCGGGCTTCCTCGGCGGTCAGACCGGCAATCTTTTCCAGGCGGCGGGCATGCTCTTCCTGGTGCTTGTCCAGCTCGGCCTGCTTGGCCGTCACCACTTCGATCTGGCGGTTCAGGTTCTGCTTGATGGCGTCGTTTTCCTTTATCTGGCGGTCGAGCTGCTGCGCCTTCTGGTCGAGCGACTGCTCTTTCTGGCGGATTCGCCCTTCGCCTTCCTGTACCTTGCGGTTGCGTTCCAGCACTTCTTTTTCATGCTCGGCCTTCAGCTGTACGAAACGGGCTTTGGCTTCCACTTCCTTTTCCTTGCGCAGGGTTTCCGCACGCAGCTGTCCTTCCTTGATAATCGTCTGGGCCTGAAGCTCGGCCTCTTCAATGCGCTTGCGCGTGTCCTTGGCGAAGATGAATTTTCCGGCGATCACCCCGGCTACCAGGGCCACGATCGCTATGATGATGTACATTATATAAGGATCCATGAATGTGTGTTTTGATCGGTTGTTTTGTTGGGTTATGAATAATAATTGATTACCGGCCCCGAAAGGGGGTAGGGGCGAAGATACTAAATGGCCGCAATTTGTTGGATATCTGTCGGAAAGGGAGACGGGCAGTTGATCTGTTGACCCGTTCACCGGTTGACAGGTGGATCGCCCGAAAGCGGCCGGCTGCGGTTCACAGGTGAATGGCGCGCCGGGCTAAGGAGCAAGGGAAGGCGGAATAACGGTTCAAAGAGGGAGCCTGTTGGAAGGGGAAACAGGATTTCGCGCAGAGGAAGCAGAGGAGCAGAGTTTATGGAGGTTGTCTGATCGCCCGGCACCTGTCTGGTAAAGCATCCACTGTTGACTCTGCTCCTCTGCTTCCTCTGCGCGAAGCCCTTTTCAAAGGCCTTGCCAATGGGAAAAGGAGAATTTTCAAACCTCCAACCTTAAACCTGAACCCTTCAACTCACTGCCCGCTACGGCATTCAACTGGTCAACTTCCTTAACTTGCAGGTTCAATATCAGCCATGAGAATTATCGCCCTGCTCCTTTGCCTTCCGCTGGCCCTCGGTGCCCAGAAAAAAGAAGCGTTTCACCTCAACGGTACCCTGAACCTGGCCCGCCCGGCCGAATGGGTGTTCCTGTCGTACCGCTCCGAAGGCGGATCCGTTACGGATTCGGTACGTCCTGCTTCCGGGAACTTTTCTTTCCGCGGCCAGCTGCCGGAACCCCGGCTGGCTACCCTCAGCCTCCGCTACCCGGAAGGACCGGAGGGGGGCAAAAAAAGGGAAGCCGTGCAGCTTTTCCTGCAGCCGGGCGAACTCCGTTTTACCGCTACCGACTCGCTGGAGCAGCATACCCTGACCGGTTCTCCTGCCCATGACGCCTACCGGCAGCTCGTGGCTGCCCAGGCCCCGTACCAGCAGCGGCTGGAGGCGGGTTACCTTAAATACGGCGAACTGCGGAAGGCCGGCGATACTGCGGCCCTGCAGGCGCTGGAGGCCGAGCTGGAAACCATTGATGCCGAAATGCGGGAAAAGGCCACGCTTCCCTTCCTGCAGCAGCATGCCGGGTCGTACCTCGGTTTTTTTGCCCTGCGCCAGTATGCCGGTTACGATCTCGACCCGGCCAAAATAGAGCCCCTGTACAACGGACTGGCCCCGGAGATCCGCAGCCTGCCCTCCGTAAAGGAATTCGGCACCCTCATCCAGACAGCCTGGAAAACGGCCGTCGGAAAAGTGGCGCCCGACTTCACGCAGGCCGACACCTCCGGGCGGCCCGTGCGCCTGTCCTCGCTGCGCGGGCAGTATGTACTGGTGGATTTCTGGGCTTCCTGGTGCGGCCCCTGCCGGGTGGAGAACCCCAACGTGGTGCAGGCCTACCGGCAGTACCACGACAAAGGCTTCCATGTGCTGGGTGTTTCGCTCGACCGGCCCGGCCAGAAGGAGCGGTGGCTGAAAGCCATACAGGACGACGGCCTCACCTGGACCCACGTATCGGACCTGAAGTTCTGGAACAACGAAGCAGCAGCGTTGTATGGCATCCAGGCGATCCCGCAGAACCTGCTGCTCGACCGGAACGGGGTCATCATCGCCCGCAACCTGCGGGGCGCGGCCCTGCAGCAAAAGCTGAAAGAACTGTTCGGAGGATAACGGCAGGCGGGAAAACGGCTGATGTACGGTTTACGATGTACGATGTACGGTTTTCTGGGCAGTAACTATCTGCAGACCTTTGCCCGTTCAGCAGCCTTGAGTATTGAGTATTGTATATTGAACATTGAGCCTTTCTTTCTTATGCTTGCCCTAACCAATCCACATTCTTCCCTCGATATTCCTCTGTTCGTTATTCCTTCTCTTCCTGCTCCAGCGCCCCGTCGATGAGCTTTTCCAGGGTGTGCAGACGGGAGCCCACGTTATCGAGGTTTACCTGGTTGGAGATGGCGGCATGCTGTTCGGTGGCGAACCAAACCAGCACCATGGCTATATAGTCCTGCATGTCCTTGCCGGCAAAAACGGTCTTGAACTCGACGATCTTGTCGTTGATCGTTTTTACGGTTTTGCGCACGACTTCTTCGTCCTGGGGCTGAATACGTACCCGGTAGTTGCGGTCGCCGATAACAAGGTTGAGGGGAATCATCATGGTGAATGGGTCAATGGGTGAATGGGTGAATACTTAAGTGAATGGGTGTGGAGATGAATGGAATAGGTCAATGAAAGGTAGCGGTTTTCAATGGGTACTTTGTTGTGTGGAGTGAATAAGCCCGGTGAGCATGACAAAAGATTTAATGATTAATTGCCGTAATTTATCCAAAGCAATATGTTGCAGAAAGGATAAATCGTTTGCCAGTTCAAAGGCGGCATCAACCTCCACTAAGGAACTTCTTGCTATTTCGTAGAAGCGGAGCCGTTCGTTGGTTGATCTTCTGGCGCTGCCTTCGCTGATATTCAAATGAACGGAGAGGACTGCTCTTCTGATCTGTATGACCAGCGTGAACTGCTCTCCGGAAGGAAAGCCGGCTGTTATTCTATACGTCTCAACAACCAGATCTTTCACCACCTGATGGATGCCGAGCTTTTTGTGGTTCAATTGCAGAAACATACGGTCATTTGCTACAAGTTAACCAACCTAAAAGCTGCTGCACAGGCTTATTTAATCATACTCCTCTGTTACTTTTCCCATCCGACAAGCTGAATTCACCAGCCCGCTTATTCACCTAAGCATTCACCCATTCACCCATTGACCCATTCACCCCGATCACTGCGAAAGAAACGCAATGCACCGGTCGATCTCCCGTACATACTGGTTCAGTTGTTTTTCGAACGCTTTCTTTTCGGAATCATTCATTTCCCCGGCGGCAAACTTCATGATGGCAATCTGCTGCTCGAGCTCGGCGGTGCGTGCGGCCTGGGCCTCCGTGACCCGGCGGGCCCGCTCCAGTTCGGCCCGCAGGCGCTCGGCCTCGCGGCGTACGCGCTGGTGCTGCCGCAGCAGGAGCTGCAGTTTTTCCACTACCCGGGTAAAGTCCTGGTCCACGCTCATGCTTACCTCCGGATTTCCGCGCCCAGCTCTTTTTCCAGGGACGCCATGATCTTGTTCATCCAGCCGTCAATCTCCTTATCGGTGAGGGTTTTTTCCGGGTCCAGGAAGGTGAAGTTCACCGCCATGGATTTTTTCCCCGCTCCCAGCTTTTCGCTCTGGAATACATCGAACAGGCGTACCCCCTGCAGCCGGTTCAGGCG
>DATAGL010000561.1:0-5365 GCA_036263755.1 Chitinophagaceae bacterium
ACGAAGAAATCCTGCAGAATGAAGCCGGCCGCACCGCCGACTATGCTGAAGGGGTGCAGGCTTTCCTCGAAAAACGCCCACCCCAATTCAAAGGAGCCTGATGGAAAATGAAAAAGACGCACAGGCGCGCGCCGTCGTAAGCCGGATGATGGAACAGGATGCTTTCAGCCAATGGCTGGGCATCGAAGTGCTGGAGGTACGCGAAGGCTACAGCCGGCTGCGCATGCCCCTGCGGAACGATATGCTCAACGGCTTCGGCATCATCCATGGCGGCGCCCTGTTTGCGCTGGCCGACAGCGCCTTTGCCTTTGCGTGCAACAACCGCAACAACCTGTCGGTAGCGCTCGACACCTCCATTACATTCACCAGGCCCGGCAAGCCCGGCGATACCGTAACCGCCGAAGCCCGCGAGCTGCACAACGGCCGCAGCACCGGCCTGTACCTCATTACCCTCACCAACGGCGCGGGCGAAGAAATGGGCCTCTTCAAGGGCACCTGCTTCCGCACGGGAAAACCGCTGCTTTAACCTGCGCCCGCGTGAACGCATCGCTCCTCCAGCTGTTCGAACAATACCCGGGATGGGCCGTGGTGCTGTCCCTTCTCATCAGCGTGCTGGTGGCGGTCATCGGGGTGCTGCCCAGCGTATTCATAACGGCGGCAAACATCCTTTTCTTCGGTTTTTGGAACGGCGTGGCGCTTTCGTTTGCCGGGGAGGCGCTGGGCGCGGGCATTGCGTTTCTCCTGTACCGGGCCGGCTTTAAAAAGAAGCTGCTTGGCCCCCTGCAGCGCTATCCCAAAGCCACCCGGCTGGTGGAAGCGGAAGGAGCCGCCGCTTCGGGGCTGGTATTCACCCTCCGCCTCCTTCCCTTTGTGCCTTCGGGCCTTGTTACCCTGGCTGCCGCCATCGGCCGCATTTCCTTTCTGCGTTTTCTCATTGCTTCCTCGCTGGGCAAGATCCCGGCACTGCTGCTCGAGGCCTATTCGGTGCAGCAGGTGACGGAGTTCACCTGGGTGGGAAAAGGCATTTTGTTGCTGGTGGGTGTGCTGGGGGTTTGGTGGCTGGTGCGGAGGAAGTAGCTATGAGCTGCTGGCTTTTAGCTACAAGCTGCGAGGGCTTTACTCATCAGTAATGCTTTTTCTTTTTGCGGCACTCCGCAGGTTGTGCTTATGTTCTTTTTTGTCTTGAAACAAAAAAGAACCAAAAAAATTCAAGGCGGCGCGATCGCTACCGCCTGTGGCGGCACACGTCCGCGTGGGCAGGCGGCCCGCGCGCATACTTTCGTTCAGTTTGAATCCTGGCTAAGGTATAGAAGAGCGAGTTTTATCCTATAATCTGGTCACCCGGCGCAGGCGCTTCTATTCCGCTGCTCATCCGACAGCAGTAAGTTCATGCAGTTTGACGCGGAATAAGGCGCCGCAACACCCAAAGAAGCAACCTGCTGCTTGGGCAATTATCTGTGCTATCTCTCTTTATTCATCTGCGCCATCTGTGATAGAATGAATGCGCTGGACCAGCTAACAGAAGTTTTTCAATCAGAGAACATCTATCAGCGTTTTCAGCGCCTATCAGCGCCATCTGCGATTGCTTTGCGCGAAACCCTGCAACGGTCAAGAGAATACTGCGGTACCCGTAAACACATCGTACACCGTACATCGTAAATCGTACAGCCTTTCATCCCGAAGTCGCCTGCAGCCGCTCCTCCCCGCGTTTCTTCCTTCCCGGCCCTCTTGCGATCCTCCGGATGACCCGCACGGTAAAGAAGATGATGGCCCCGGCCCCCAGCAGCAGGACCACAACGGCCAGGGCATCGTTGCCAGAACAGGAGATGCTGCAGGAAAGAGCGGCTACCAGGTAGGCCAGCAGCCCGGCCACGATCACAGTCAGGAAAATGAGCGCCGCCTTGCCGGCCGGGGAAGACTCGCGGTAGAGCTTGCGGTAGGTATGCCACTGCTCGTACAGCTTCTGGCGCAGGGCGCGGCGGTGCAGGCGCTTCGCTTTTTTCGGACGGATATCCGTACCGGGTTCCGTTGCGGTAACGGAAGCCTGCGTCTCCGTTCCCAACAGCCGGTGCAGGCGGACGGACTCCGGCCGGTTGCCCGCATAGACCGTCAGGAAAAACGCAACGATGACCAGCAGGAAATCCGTGGCTTTCTGGCGCCGGAAAAAGTGCCGGTACCTTTCTTTCCTCCGGTGATCCGGGTAGTACACCATTGCCGCGAGCAGCAGTCCCAGAAACCCGTACAGGAAATACCCCCCGAGCCGCACCCCGTCTTCCGCCAGCAGCGCACCGGCCATCCAGCCCCAGGCATTCAGGAACAGGAAGGAAAAAACGATCAGCAGGCGCGCCGTCCAGACATGGCCGCGGGCCCAGAAGGAAATTGCTTTCATACAGGGTAAAATAGAAAAAGAAACGGGAAGGGGGAAGGTTGGGGTTTAAAGTTTGGGGTTTAAGGTTGGTGGTTGGTGGTTCAAGCAGTTCCAAAGTTTACGGGTTCACTTGTTAGGTTAAAGTGATGGCGTAGAAAACCGGAAGCCTTTCCAGTGCTAACTGAATCGCATAATCAGC
Source organism: Chitinophagaceae bacterium (assembly GCA_036263755.1). Lineage (GTDB taxonomy): Bacteria > Bacteroidota > Bacteroidia > Chitinophagales > Chitinophagaceae > Flavisolibacter. The sequence continues at coordinate 2,568 of DATAGL010000561.1, forward strand.
CACCAACCACAAACCACCAACCACAAACCTTAAACCTTAAACCCCAAACACGTGAACGCGTGAACACGTAAACTTTGGAACTACCTTTAACGCCAAACGATAAACGCCAAACCCATGTCTTTTTACGCATTCAACGGCATCCGGCCCGTCGTTCATCCATCCTCGTTCGTGCATCCCCAGGCCGTGGTGACCGGTGCGGTGGTCATCGGACGGGATGTGTATATCGGTCCGGGCGCGGCCCTGCGCGGCGACTGGGGCCGGATCGTGATTGAAGACGGCTGCAACGTGCAGGAAAACTGTACCGTGCACATGTTCCCGGGCATCACGGTTCTGCTGAAGGAAGGCGCCCACATCGGCCACGGCGCCGTCATCCACGGGGCCACCATCGGGCGCAACACGCTCATCGGCATGAATGCCGTGATTATGGACGAAGCCGAGATCGGCGACGAATGCATCATCGGGGCCCTGTCTTTTATCAAAGCCGGTGAAAAGATCGCTCCCCGCTCCCTCATGGCCGGCAACCCCGCGCGGCTCATCCGGGAAGTGAGCGACGAGCTGCTGGCCTGGAAAACGGAAGGCACACGACTTTACCAGCAGCTCCCTGCGCTTTGCCGGGAAACGCTGCAGCCCTGCGACCCGCTGACCGAAGAAACGGAGCAGCCGCCGCTGCTGGCCAGCGACTACCAGCGGTATAAAAAGTAGCCCGCCCTTTCGGACGCTGCGCCGATTTTTGTACCTTAATGGTTCAATAAACCTCCTGCCGGATATGAGAATACTTTTACCTGCTGCTCTTACCGCCCTGCTGATATCCACCGCCGCACAGGCCCAGAACGACCGCTTCGCCTACGCCATCACCGATGCCCAGAAGGACGGATCGGCCTGGACCACCCTGCGCCTGCTGGACCTGCAGACCGGAGCCTACGGGCCGGCCCTGTTCAACGGGCTGGATGCCCGGATAACGGCCTATGACGCCGCCACGCGCAAGCCGCTGAACCCCTCAGCCCGACCCGAGGACGCCCTGCTGCAAAACCCCTTCGGCAACGGCGTGGCCGCCGCCGCCTACGACCGCAAGCACCACCGCCTGTACTTCACGCCCATGTTCGTGGACCAGCTGCGCTATATCGACCTGCGCACCATGAAGCTGTATGCCGTTACGGGGCAGCCGCTGACAAAGCTCGGCCACGCGCATAACGACGAGGCGAAGATCATCACCCGAATGGCCATCGGCGCGGACGGGTACGGCTACGCCCTGTCCAACGACGGGCAGACTTTCGTGCGTTTCTCCACGGGTAAAAAGCCGGAGATCACGGCCCTCGGCGCCCTGGTGGACGACCCGGCCAACAAAGGCATTTCAGTGCAGAACCGCTGCACCTCCTTCGGCGGCGACATGATTGCCGACGAGGACGGCAACCTGCTGATCTTCTCGGCCCGCAACAACGTGTTCCTCGTTGACCCGAAAACCCGCATCGCCACGCATAAAGGAACCCTCCAGGGCCTGCCCAAGGACTTTACCGTCAACGGCGCCGTGGTGGATGCCGGCGGACTGCTGGTGGTCAGCTCGGCCGTGGACGGATCGGCTTTTTATGCCGTGAACCCGCGCGACTGGCAGGCCGAGCCGTACATGCACCTGGGCGCGGTGTACAAAAGCTCGGACCTGGCCAACAGCAATATTTTGTCCTACAACCAGAACCCGGTAACGCAGATCAATACCATCGCCCAGCCCGGCGCTAAAGCACCTTCCATCCGCATCTTCCCCAACCCGGTGACCACCGGCCAGTTCACGCTTGACTTTGCCCGGGCCGAAACGGGCCTGTACAGCCTGGAGCTGACCGACATCACCGGCCGCACCGTGCTGCAGCGCCGCCTGACCGTGAACGGCGAGACCCCGGCCCAGCGCATCTCCCTGCCGCCCGGCTACGCCAAGGGCGTATACCTGGTAAAAGTGACCCCTGCCGCCGGCACGAAGTCCGTGTTCGAGCAGAAGGTGATGATTCAATAGAGAAGTAGTATTTGTAGTATTGGTGGTATTGGTATGGCTGAAAGATGGATTGAATAATAGTATATCCTGATAAAAGAGGAAGGCCGCATGAACATGCGGCCTTCCTCTTTTATCTATACGATTGAAATCAATGCTTACTTATTCGTTGTACTAACACTAATACCACTAATACCACCTATACCACTAATACCACTAATACTACAAATACCACCCCCAATACAAACAATCCCAAACCGCTACCTTCGCAAAAAGCACTGAGTGGAAAGAAGCAACTTTGTCGACCAGATACGGGTATTCTGCAAGAGCGGGCACGGCGGGGCCGGCCTGAAGCATTTCCGGCGCGATAAACTGACGGCCTACGGCGGACCCGACGGCGGCGACGGCGGCCGGGGCGGCCATATCATCCTGAAGGGCAACCGCAACCTCTGGACCTTGCTGCACCTGCGCTACCACAAGAACATCATCGCCGAGGACGGGCACAAAGGCACCGACAACAACAGTACGGGCCGCAACGGCAAGGACATCATCATTGAAGTACCCCTGGGCACCATCGGCCTGGACGAAGAAACGGGCGCCAAGGAAGTGGAAGTGCTGCACCACGACGAAGAGGTCATCTGGCTGCCCGGCGGAAAGGGCGGTCTCGGGAATACGCATTTCAAAACCGCCACCAACCAGGCGCCTGAATACGCCCAGCCCGGACTGCCCGGCCTCGAAGGCTGGAAGGTGCTGGAGCTGAAGGTGCTGGCCGACGTAGGCCTGGTAGGCTTTCCCAATGCCGGGAAAAGCACCCTGCTGTCGG
>DATAGL010000562.1:0-4243 GCA_036263755.1 Chitinophagaceae bacterium
ACCGATATTCATCATTACGGTTTTGCCGAAGAGGATTCCTTCGACTTGGGACTGATGGAAGAAAGTTTTGCCGGTTCTCCCTTCATCGATAAAAAACTATCGTCGCGTACGGTACAGCACCAGGGCTACCCGGCCCTGGAAGCCCGCTACAGCCTGAAAGACGGGGGAAGCGCGCAGGTGCTTTACCTTATCCAGGGACCGCATTATTATACTTTAGTGGCCCGTTCCAAAACCCCTGATCCGAAAGCAGCGCAGGTAGTTCAGTCCTTTTCCCTGAAGCCCCTCCAGTATGCATCGGCCCGGCTGCAGTCGGACAGCCTGCTCCGGTATTCCGTGCAGTCGCCGCTGCCCCTGTACCCGCAGGAAAAGGCCGCCTTTCCCGGCAGCCGCTGGCGCAATGAAGGCAGGGACGAGGAGGAAGAGCTGGCAGAGGAAGAAACGGTGCACAGCCGCACGGTGGGCAGCGATTCCACCGGCGAGCGGATCCATGTAGCCTTCTTCCGGTTCCCGAAGTACCATTATGAAAAGGATACTTCCTGGCTGAACCGCGACTCTACCGGTGATACGGAATCCTGGATCCTGCGCAGCCGGCGCCATTACACCACAGGCAACGGAATGAAGGTATGGGAGCACCGGCTGGGCGATACGGCCAGCAGCCGCATGCTGTGGAGCCGGTATTATTACAAGGACGGCAATGGTTTTCTCATCCGCACCCTGCTCGATACACTCACGGGCCCCAGCGCCTTTGTACAGCGGTTTTTCGACACCTTCACGCCTGCGGACACGCTGCAGGCCATGAATATCCACGAGCCGAAGACCGCCCTGTTCTTTTCCGATTTCTTCAGTGCCGATTCGGTGCTGCACAAAAAGGCAATGTACAACCTGGACAAGATCGATCTGGATTCGGCCGACCTGCCCCTGGCCCGCAAGGCCATCGCCTCGCTGGGCTGGAAGGAACGGAAATACCTGGAAACAAAGACCGGGCTGATCGAACTGCTCGGAACCGTTCCCACCAAGGCCGCTTCTGATTTTCTGAAAGACCAGTATTATGGATCCGGCGATACCCTGGAGCTTCAGTATGCCGCGCTCAGTGCCCTGCTGGCCCAAAAGACTCCCTATGCTTATGGCGTTTTCCGCAACATCCTGGTGCAGGAGCCGCCGGTGCTGAACCTCGAAATGGACGAAACGACCGCCATTACGGTTACCTCGGGGTACGGGGCGTACAATGAGCAGGAAAGCTTCCTGAATGGACTGTATGATTCCCTTCAGCTTACCCGCGGGATTATTAAGGACCTCATGCCGCTGCTCCACATACCCGACTACAAGCAGCCGGTGATGGAGCTGATGGGCACCCTGGTGGACAGCGGGCTCCTTTCGGCCCGGGATTATGAAACCTACCTGCCGCAGTTCCTGATCGAAGCCCGGCAGGGCATCAAGAAGCAGTTTATAGGCGAGAAGAAAAATGCCATCCGTAAAGCGCAGGAAAGCACCGATGAGGAAGTGGGGTATAACCGGCGCAGCCAGGGCGACCCGGGCAACGAAGGGCTGGGCCTGTACGCCCGCCTCCTGGTGCCTTTCTGGGAGGCGCACCCGCAGGTGCCGGCCGTGCTGCAGCAACAGCTGACCACTTCCGACCAGCGGCTGAAGCTGCATACCGCGCTGCTGCTGGCCCGGAATAAGAAACCGGTGCCCGACAGCGTCTGGTCGGCGCTGGCGGCTGCCGACCTTTACCGGTACGAGCTGTACATAGCACTGAAAGGACAGAACCAAGACCAGCTTTTCCCGAAAGCCTATGCCGGCGCCGAACAGCTGGCCATAGGCAAGCTCCTGTTCCTGCAGGAAGAAGAGCGACCCGACTCGATTGTGCTCATCAAATCCCAACCCTACAGCTATAAAGGCAAGAACACCACCCTGTATTTTTTCAAGTACAAGGAGAAGAAGGCCGATAATTCGTGGAAGATCGCCCTCGCCGATGCCGAGCCGCTTTCCGAAACCGTCATGGATTATTTGCGCAGCAATGCCCGCTATTTTGTGGTGAGCCAGCTGGAGCAGGACTTTACCACGATGACGGATACCCGAATTGATGAAGACCAGCCGCTGGACGAGCAGCTGCAGAAAGTGCTGAAGCGCCAGGTGTACAGCCAGCACCGCAGCGCCGCACGGTTCTACGGAGGTGAGGACGATCGGGATTGGGTATTCCGGGTAAACGAATAACCGGGAAGGCGCCTGATTTTAAAGGATGCAGGGACTGGTTTCGCGCAGAGGCAGCGGAGGATTCTTCTACAAGACTTGCCGAGCATTAGACAACAACGACCATTGAGTAATATTCTTTGCCTCCACATCCCCTTATCAACGATTCAACCGATCCACTTCCACCTATACCAATACCACCATTACCACTAATACTACCAATACCACCAATACCACCGAACTACAGCTTCGGAATCGCCGCAATCAGCTGCCTGGTATACTCCGACCGGGGATGATGGTACACTTCATCGGCAGGGCCGCTTTCTTCAAACTTCCCGCGGTTCATGACGAAGATCCGGTCGCTCATGTAGCGGACCACAGAAAGGTCATGGGAAATAAAAAGCAGGGTTAGCCCCAGTTCTTTTTTAAGGTCGTTCAGCAGGTTGAGTACCTGCGCCTGCACCGACACGTCGAGGGCGGAAACGGACTCGTCGCAGACGAGGAACCGGGGCTCCAGCGCCAAGGCCCGGGCAATGACGATCCGCTGGCGCTGGCCGCCGGAAAATTCATGCGGATAGCGGTTCCGGTAGGCGGAAGGCAGGTTCACCTGCTCGAGCAATTCCGCCACTCTTTTTTTGCGGGCTGCTTTATCCTTGCGCAGTCCCAGCACCTGCAGCGGTTCTTCGAGGGCCGATCCTATGGTCAGGCGCGGGTTCAGCGAGGAGAACGGGTCCTGGAACACCAGCTGCACCTCTTTGCGCAGCAGTTTCTCTCCGGAGCGGGCCAGCCGTGTGATATCCTTACCCTCCATCCGGATTCCTCCGGAGGTAGGCTCGATGAGGCGAAGCAGCGTACGACCCAGGGTGGTCTTTCCGCAGCCCGACTCACCGACCAGTCCTACGGTCTCACCCCGGCCGATGGTAAACGATACATCGTCCACTGCCCTGCGCCATTCCTTCACGGTTCCGAACAGGGATTTTCGGGCGGGATAGGAAACCACCAGGTTCTTCACCTCAACCAAGGCCTCCGCAGGGAGTGCTGCCGGCTTGTCCGGATGATTCTTTTCCTCTTTTACGGAAGCCTTCATTGTGCCCGGGACCTTTGGGGCTGCCGGTTCCAAGAAATCGGACACTACGGGCAGCCGCTCGCCCCTGGGGTGTCCGGCGGGCCGGCAGGCAATGAGGGCTTTTGTGTAGGGATGCGACGGCTCCCGGAAGATGGTTGCTGCCGGTCCTTCTTCCAGTAATTCCCCTTTATAGAGGATGGCTACGCGGTCAGCGATTTCCGCCACCACGCCGAGGTCGTGCGTAATGAAGATGACACCCATGTTCCGTTCGCGCTGCAGTTCCCGGATGAGCTCCAGGATCGTTTTCTGCACCGTAACGTCCAGCGCGGTGGTGGGCTCGTCGCACAGCAGCAGGGCCGGCTCGCAGCACATGGCCATGGCGATCATCACGCGCTGCTTTTGTCCGCCGCTGAGTTCATGCGGATAGCGGTTATACATGCCGGCGGGGTTGGGCAGCCGCACCCGCTCAAACCATCGGATCGTTTCGGTACGGGCCTGCGCCGCCGTTCCTTTTTTATGACGGAGCAGGGCTTCTGCCACCTGCCGCCCGCAGGTAATCACGGGGTTGAGGGAGGTCATGGGCTCCTGGAAGATCATGGCAATGCGGTGCCCGCGGATCTCCTGGAGGGCGCGGGCCGGCAGTTGCAGCAGGTCCACCGCAGTCTGGCCATCCGGCGCAAACAGGAGGCGGCCTCCGGCGTAATGGGCCGGCGGTTGCGGAAGCAGTTGCAGCAGGGCCAGGGAAGTGACCGACTTGCCCGAGCCGGACTCCCCGACCAGGGCCACGATCTCCCCGCGCCGGACCGTAAGGGAAATATTGCGCACGGCCGGAACGGTGGTTCCGCCCAGCCGGAAGTCTACCGACAGGCCATCAATCTGCAACAGGGGCAACATGCGCTTAAGTTAGGTGTTTGCCGGTTAGGGGCAAGGCGAAGGCAGCACTTTTATCGCCAGGCGCTTCGGAGGCACCGGGTAATAGGCCATGCA
>DATAGL010000563.1:0-5755 GCA_036263755.1 Chitinophagaceae bacterium
ACTACTACAGGTGCAGTTGACACAGGTTCTTTTTTAGTACTACGATTATTGATGGCTACAATCTCTTCTGCCTTCACTGCGCCTTCCAAATCTGCTACACAGTTCAACATACCAATGGCTACTACAGCTACGGTTTTTTCACCTGTCCGCTTATCCTTTTGTTTTTTAAAATGTTTGATAACAGCTTGCTTATTGGCATACTGGCGTGGGACCGATTGCTCGGCTGTTCCGAGCCACCCGTTAGCAGGTTGATATAAGTAAACAAAATCTCCGCGACGATCGGATCCAGTACCAAAATGAAGCGTATCCCCGGGATATACTGCAATTGAATCAAAAAGCATGTAAGTATCTTTTGTTTTTTTCCCTGCTATCTGACCAAAAGAATTTACGGAGAGCAACAGGACTGAAGCAGTAAGCAATTTCTTCATGTTAAAATGATTGTTTTGGTTTATAATAAATTTCTATCCATGGCGACTTTCTAAACGAGAAAGTGCCTCTTGTTGATGAAGCTGAAGCATGATATCATCGGCCATTTATGAATGTAATTTGTGGCAGGCAAGCCTGTTTCCTTCAGGATGCCGGAATAGTTCTATGCGTCCTTCAGGGTAATGTATGATTTCCTTTCGGTAAGGCAGAAGGAGACTCATAATTTCTAAAATGCAATCTTTCCCCTTTGTATTAGCTTCTTGAAATCCTTTTCCATCAACAAAAAAGCAACTTAAAAAAATATTGTGGTCCTTTCACAAAAGATTTTTCAGTTAAAGCGAAAAAGGCTCCTTTAACTTAAGGAGCCTTTCAAAAAATCTTCTGAATCCATAATGTGCCCCAGACGGGGGTCGAACCCGTACTCGCGTTGCGGCGAACAGGATTTTAAGTCCTGCGTGTCTACCAATTCCACCACCAGGGCAACCAAAAAAAAATCCCGCCGGAGCGGGATAAAGAGAGAGCGGAAGACGAGATTCGAACCCGCGACCCCAACCTTGGCAAGGTTGTGCTCTACCAGCTGAGCTACTTCCGCATAAAGAACTTTCGATTCGGGTTGCAAAAATAAGGGTTGAACTTATTCGCAACAAAATAATTTTGAACTATTTATTTGTACTGAGGCGTGTACAGGGTGCTCGTCTGAACCTCCACTTCCGGCTGGTGAAAGCGGCGCGTGGTCAGGTGAATGGTGGCGCCAACCACAAAGGCCAGCAGGCAAAACACTGACAGGTAAAATAAGAACGCCGAGGAGGAAACCCAGTTGTGGGTAAAGTCGCGGTCCTGCACTTTTTCCAGTTCCTGCTTGTACTCTTCTTGTCTGTAATCCATATTGCGCGAATTGTGCTGCAAAAATAATGCTTCGATCAATACAACAAAACCCGATTCAGAAATTACCTACGCTTTCCATGATCTCCGAAAAGCGGGTCCTGCCTTTGACAAAATGATCCCATACCACATTGCCCCTGTAATAACCTTCCAGCCGCTTTGTAGAGCGGGGCAGTGCAGGGCCTTTGCGCCGGCCGATCAGCAGCCAGTACAGGAAGGCATGGTGCGCCTTCACAATGGCCCAGAAATACCCGGCGTCGCCCGATACCAGGCCTTTCACCGCCGACACTTCGTCCAGCGCAAGCCGGGCCGGGATCTTCCACCATTTTTCGCTCCGGGGCAGGTTCTTGGCCAGCATGATGAGGTTGTTGCGGAAGTTCAGGAAGGTTTTCCGGGAATTCCCGCGGGGCAGCGTTCCCCCGCCCACGTGGAACACGAGCGACTGCGGGTGGCAGAACACCCGGAAGCCGGCGCGCTGCACGCGCCAGCAGAGGTCGATCTCCTCCTGGTGGGCAAAGAAATAATCGTCGAAGCCGCCGAGCGACCGGTACACGCTGCTGCGAATCAGCAGGGCTGCCCCGCTGGCCCAGAACACTTCGGCCACGGTATCGTACTGGCCTGTATCGGCCTCGCAGACGTCAAAGACCCGGCCCCGGGCAAAGGGATAACCGTAGGCATCCAGCCATCCGCCCGCCGCCCCCGCGTATTCAAAAAGATCTCTGTTGCGCCAGGCCCGGATCTTCGGCTGGCAGGCCGCTGCCCGGGGCTCCTGTTCGAGCAGCTCCACCATCGGCTCGATCCAGCCGGGCGTCACTTCCACATCGGAGTTGAGCAGCAGGTAATAATCCGCTTCCACCCCACGCAGCGCTTCGTTATAGCCCCGGGCGAAACCATAGTTCACCGGCAGGCGCAGTATCTCGATTTGCGGGTACTGCTCCGCCAGGAAAAGAAGCGAATCATCAGTGGAAGCATTGTCCGCCACAATGAGCCGGTAGGCCGGGTAAGTAGTGGTGAGCACCGAGGGCAGAAACTGTTCCAGGTATCTCTTTCCGTTCCAGTTCAGAATAACAACGGCTACCGAGGGGAAGGAGGTCAAGCGGATGAAATAATTTGTCCAAAAATAAGGGGAGCGGTGATATAGTTCCTATTTTCGGAACATGTTTCGTCAAATCGCCAACGGGCGCACGCTCCTGGCGCTGGTGGCCATCCTCATTGTCAGCGGCACGATCTGGTACTCGTCTTACCTGGCCCGCAAGATCGGGGCCGAAGAAGAAGAAAAAGTAAAGCTCTGGCTCGAAGCCGCCACGCAAATCACCCGTCCCGATATTACCGACATCACGCTGGCCACCCTGGTGGTACAGCAAAACGACATCCCGATCATCGAAACCACCGAGCAGGATTCGGTGATGACCTGGGTAAACCTGGACAGCACCAAGGTGGAAGAAGGCTGGGCGCCCGGCGATTCCCTCCGGGACGGCAACCGCAACCGCTACATCCGCTCCCGGCTCAAAGCCTTTAAATCGGCACGCCCGCCGCTGGAATGGATCAACCCGCTGGACTCCACGCAGCGCAACCTTTATTACTACGGCAATACCCTCCTGCTGCAGGAAGTGCGGTACTACCCGCTGGTGCAGCTGGTGATCGTTGGCCTGTTCATCATCATCACGGTCCTTTCCCTGCGCAGCTCCTACCGCTCCACGCAGAACCAGGTCTGGGCCGGCATGGCCAAGGAAACGGCCCACCAGCTGGGCACACCGGTGTCGTCGCTGGAAGGATGGGTGGAGATCCTGAAAGAAACGCCGGGTGCGGAAAAGCTGGTGCCCGAACTGGAGAAAGACGTGACCCGCCTGCGGCTCGTGTCGGACCGGTTCGGCAAGATCGGCAGCACGCCGCAGCTCGAAGACCGGAACATCATCCGCCAGGTGGAAGAAGTGATGGAATACGTGCGCAAGCGGGCGCCCGGCTCCGTTTCCTTTACGCTGGATACCGGCGGACTGGTGCACCTGCCGGCGAAGATCTCCGGTCCCCTGTTCGACTGGGTGATCGAAAACCTGCTGAAGAATGCCCTGGATGCAATGGAAGGCAAGGGTGCTATTACCGTTACCCTGCACGACAGCGGCCCGCAGGTGGTGCTGGATGTAACCGATACCGGAAAGGGCATTGCCCGGGAAAACATCGGCCAGGTGTTCAAGCCCGGGTTCACGACAAAAAAGCGCGGCTGGGGGCTTGGCCTTTCCCTTTCGAAGCGGATTATCGAACAGTACCATAAAGGAACGATCACCGTTAAACATTCCGAGCCCGGAAAAGGAACAACTTTTCGGATCGTATTGAAAAAATAGCTAGTTTTGCCCCCCTCACGGTTGCCCGGGTGGCGAAATTGGTAGACGCACCACCTTGAGGTGGTGGCGCTGGAAACGGCGTGCTGGTTCGAATCCAGTCTCGGGCACAACATAAGAAAAAAGGCATTCCTTTCCGGGACTGCCTTTTTTCTTTTCCTCCACAAGCCTTTTCTGTGGCGGGATCTGAGCGGATAGGGTGTTGATTGTACCGGTTCGAACTGCCCTATTTTCCTTACTATACACTATTCCCTCAGGGAAAACTAAATACTGCAGCCTCTGCTTTTCGTCATAGTCCTTTGAAAACCACGACCCGCCCAGGTTTGAAGCGATCTCCAAACATTTTTCTATTGCATTTTCAGGGTTCGAACTATCAAAACTCTTTTTTGAGTTCTGGTATGATCTGTTCCATTTCACCCGCAAACCATACCCAGAAAAAAGTTACGATATCTACGATGTATCGCAGGTTATTCCAGAAAAGACTTGACTCCTCATTGAAAAGCCTGAATACTACTCTGTTTAAGGTCTAAAATCCTTGTTGTTAAGTTGGATAATTGTCCGGTTCTCGCTACAGGCCGGCCTGGCCCGGAAAAATATATTCCTGTCACAAGCAGACAAGCCTGGAAGAATGGAGGAGGATGCTGGGCTTATCCGGATACAGCGGGGAGTCCGGCTGTTCCTCCGGCCCGGATCATTCAGGATCGTGGTTTTTCCAGGTTTCGGCGGGGCCAACCGCCCTGAAATCCGCACAGCAATTGACCGGTAAGACAAGTCTGCGTTCACCATTCTTTTGTATTGAAAGCGGACATTCATTGTATCAAAACCGGACAGTTTATAAGGCACTGATGCACCTAAATACTTGATCCTAAATACGAATCATTTTGGTTTCATCTTTGGGAATGGGACATTACCCTGATCATTGTTTTGAAAAAGACGTCAATGCATGTAGCACACTGGTCTTTTACCGAAATAAAGGATGGAATAACACGACCCTTTCGGGTATTCAGCACTGTTCAGTTTACAAAAAATAATAGCTAAACCACCGGTCATGTTCAGAAACCAGATCAAAATTGCCCTGAGAAACGTACAGAAACACAAAGGGTATGCGTTTATCAATATGATCGGTCTCACGGTAGGCGTAGCCACCATGCTGCTGATTTATTTAGTGATCCGGCATGAAACCACATATGATGCCTTCCATTCCAAAAAGGACCGGATCTACCGGCTGGTTACAACCAATGCGAACAGGAGCAATGGGGAAATCACGGACCGGAATAGCTCTGTGCCGATCATGTTGCCCGATGCCCTACGCAACGATTTTCCGCAGTTGGAAAAAGTGGGTGCTGTATGGAACCTGGGCGGGGCTCAAATACACATTCCGGTCCCGGGAAAGGATGTAACACAGGAAAACAAAGTCAAAGTAAGCAGCGGCCTCTTCTTTGCAGAGCCTTCCCTTTTCGAAATGTTTGATTATACCTGGCTGGAGGGCAACGCCCGTGGTTTACAGGATCCCAATACAGTCGTCATTAATCAAACTCTTGCCGAGCAATTTTTTGGCAGCTGGAAAGCAGCCACCGGCCGGACGGTGGAGATGTGGTCGTTCCGGATTCCCCTGAAGGTTGTGGGCGTATTCAAGGACCTCCCCGCACATACCGATCTGGAAATACGCATGGGTGCTTCTTATGCTACGCACAAAAAACTCAGTGCCGAATGGTTTGCAAGCAATGACTGGCTGAATGCGCCCTGGAGCCTGAATTGCTTTGTGCTGTTGCCCGAAAACAGCCGTGCCGACCGCTTACAGGCGCAATTGGATCAGTTTGTATCGAAATATTACCCCAAAGAAGTGCATGGCCCGGAGAAAAAGGTAACGCTTACCCTTCAGCCTTTGGGCGATATGCACTTGAACGAAGACTTCTATACCTTCAAGGGTGATGCGCTGACCCACCAGGAACTCTGGTCACTGGCCCTTATCGGATGCTTCATCCTGTTTGTGGCGTGCATCAACTTCATCAATCTCGCTACGGCCCAATCCGTAACAAGGGCAAAAGAAATCGGGGTGCGGAAAGTGCTGGGAAGTAACCGCCCGCAGATCCTCCGGCAATTTTTAATCG
>DATAGL010000564.1:0-1618 GCA_036263755.1 Chitinophagaceae bacterium
TTGCATTGCCTTATTACATGAAGAATTGGTTGATATCGATTGGCCTAGTAGTTTCCCTTGCTTTCGGATCCTGTGGTAAAGTCAAGGATCCGGAGTTCCGGAGGCTGGATAATTTTGGAGTCAAGAACCTGGGTTTGCAAAAAGCGACCATTGGTGTGGAGGTCGTTTATTTCAATCCAAATAATTTTGGAGTAACTGTCAAAGAGGCAGTGGCAGATTTATACATTGATAGTGTACACATGGGTACCTTCCGCCAGCCGGCGGGAATAGAAGTTCAGAAAAATGCTGAATTTGGAATTCCGCTATCGGGAGAAATTAGCCTTCAAAAAGCATTGCAGTTGAACCTGACTGATCTGCAAAACCGGGAGGTCCAGGTCCGGGCAAACGGTTCTGTGCGGGTGGGAAAAGCAGGCGTATTTGTGACCCGGCCGGTTCAATACCAGGGCCGCCATAAACTCGATATTAAGCTCTAAAAAAAATCCAGCCCTGGGGCTGGATCTGCTTTGAGTTTTATTCGCCGCCGGCATCATCCGGCTTTTTACAACATTGCGGTAATTTTTTATATGAGTCGGGGTTGGCTTCCACATCGCCGGCATCGTACCCTGCATTGGCAATGGCTGCTTTAATTTCTTCCTCATTGATCCGGTCCGTTACATACTTGACGGTAGTTTCTTTCTTCTTCACATTGACGTTGATCGTCATTATTCCGTCGTAACGGTTCAGGTAGGACTCGATCTTTTTCTTGCACATTTCGCATTGTACCGAAGGCGTGCTGATCTTGGCTGTCTTAACGCCTTTTGCCTGAGCAGCGGCACCCAGGGAAAAAGCAATAAGGGCAAATAGGGAAAACAGGATTTTCTTCATAAAGAATGTTTAGTCTGCTAATTTAGGAAAGACCGGTCCAGCCGGCAGGGTCTGTCCGCCAATTTAACAATATTTCCTGTTGCTGGGGACTGATCTGGCCTTTTCGACCGGCCACTTCCAGCAAGGCCGGATAATCCGTCAGCGAATGCAACGGAACGGCGGCTTCCTTAAAAGCCGTTTCTGCCGCAGCGAACCGGTAATTAAAGATGGAAACCATACCCAGCACTTCCACACCCGCCTTTTTTAAAACGTCTACCACCTGCAGGCTGCTTTTTCCCGTTGATACCAGGTCCTCAATCACGACCGCTCTCTGGAGGGCTGTGTACCCTCCTTCGATCTGATTGCCCAGTCCATGCTCTTTGGGCTTGGGACGAACATAAATAAACGGCAGCTTCAACTGGTCAGCCACCAAAGCGCCCCAGGCAATTCCGGCAGTGGCTACGCCGGCAACCAGGTCTGCTTCAGGGTACATACTGAATACCACATTACAGAGCTCGCTTTTTATATGCTCACGGATAAAAGGGAAAGACAATATTCTCCGGTTATCGCAATAGATAGGGCTTTTCCAGCCGCTAGCCCAGGTAAAGGGCTGATCAGGACTCAGCCGGACGGCCTCCGCCTGGAGCAGCTTTTCGGCAATTAGGGATGCTTCTGTCATGCTGCGAAGGTATTTGAAAGGCCTTAAAGAAGGCATATTCCTCCTTCCTTACCTTTACTGCATGGTTCAAAAGATTTATTTCGGACGGAAGCCCCT
>DATAGL010000565.1:0-3472 GCA_036263755.1 Chitinophagaceae bacterium
GTACGATGTACGATGTACGATGTACGATGTACGATTTCTTCAGGTTTTGCGGCCGCGAAGATAAGGAAGCTTGGAAGTCTTTCTTTATTGTTGACGTGCTCCAGGGATCTACTTAGTGGGGTATCACAAACCAGATAGGCAAGCGTACATCGTACACCGTACACCGTACATCAAACAGCGGGGTCCTCCTTTCCGGCAACGGCCTCCCGCTTCACCGCCTCACCATCCATTCCCGGCGCGTCACGTTCCCCGCTTCGTCTTCGACGGCGACGGACAGCCGGTGCACGCCCGGGGGAAAGCGCTCGTCGAAGCGGTAGATCCAGGTGCGGCCCTTGTCGTTGGAGCATACGAGGTAACGCCCGTCCAGCTCGGCCCGGAAGGAGCGGATGGTATTGAAATTGTCCTGGGGGGTAAATACCAGCCGGGTGGAACGCCGCAGGTCAATGGTATCGCCGGTGCCCGGAGCGTTGATGCGGGGCGGCTCGTTATCGAGGAAGGCCTGGTAGGTGCCGAACTGGCGGAAGCGGGCGGTCAGCCAGCCCCGGGCCGGGAGGGCCCGCTGCACCACCGTGCGGGAGCCGGCCACGCTTTTGATCACCACCCGGTCGCCCGGTTCCACAGGCCCGGTGGGCCGGATGCGTACCGTTACCGTATCATGCACGGGGATGGCAGCACTTAAAAAAGTATGCAGGGGGGAAACGGCTCCCGGCGCCAGCGGTCCTTCCCGGTGGGTAACCGCTACGGTATCGTAGGGAGTCAGCTCCGACGTGTACAGCTCGAAGCCAGCGCTTTCGTATACATTCACTTCGCCGGGGTAAAAGGCCTGTTGTGCCGGGGCGGGTACCGGGCGGCGGAGCTCGGGGTCGTACCGCAGGTGGAACCGGATGGTAGACAGGTTCTGCGCGGCGTCCCGCACCTCGATGCGCACGGCATGCAGGGCGGTATCGGTAAGCTGCACCACCCCCCGGGAAGGAGTCGGCGTATAGATATCGGAGGTATCGCCGGGCATGGGGCTGAGCTGCTGCACCGCGGGCCCGCCCGATGCCTTCCAGCGGTAATCGATCTGCGCGTTCATGTAGCGCGTTTCGTCGTAATCGATATCGTCGAGGAGGAACTCCGACTGCAGCTCTTCGTCTACCAGCACCCGGGCACTGTAAATACCGTTCGGGTTGGAAGAACCTGTAAAGCGGTCGGTGGCGCCGATGGCGAAGCTGACCTTGTCGGTGCCCACGCGAATGGTCTGGGAAAGGAGGCTGTAGCTGCTTCCGCCGCCCCGGAGGGGAAGCGACTGGGGTGTTTGTGCGTACATGCTCCGGTTCCGGTCATACAGCACCAGGCGCGAAAGGGTGGGGGGCACCGCATCGGGAACCGGGAAGCCGAAGAGCAGGGGGTTCAGGCAGTTGTCGGTTTCCGTATTCCGGATCTCGAAATGCACATGCGGTCCCTGCGAGCCGCCGGTGTTGCCGCTGAGGGCAATATAATCGCCCTGCTTTACCGGGAACAGCCCGGCGGGCAGCTCCAGGTCGACCTTCCAGCTTTCCTGTGCGTACTGCTGGTCACGTACATATTGCGCCAGGGCGGGGTAAAAAGCATTCAGGTGGGCGTACAGCGTGGTGAGCCCGTTGGGATGGTTGATGTACAGGGCCTGGCCGAAACCACCGGGTTCCACCACCACCCGGGCCACGTACCCCTCCGCCGCGGCGTACACGGGCAGGTTCTCGCGCTGCTGGGTGCGTATATCCAGCCCCATATGCCAGTGGTTGGTACGGATCTCCCCAAAATTGGCGACCAGCTGCATCGGTATGTTCATCGGGTGCCGGAAATACCCTTGCGGATAGTTCCGCTGCTGGGCGGCGGCAGACAGGCACAGGCACAGGATCGGGATCAATATGGTTCGTTTCCAGGTCATTACGCAGGATTTCTTCAGGGCGCAAAGTACGGCATCAATCTTCATTCCACCGCCGCCCGGCCGCCGGCTTCTGCCTCATCCGATTACGGTACGATATTTTATATAGTAGAAGTCTGAATCAGAACATCATTTTTTAAAATCTAAAACGATACGCTATGGCAAGAAGAGGTGGTTTAGGCACGCTGCTCCTGGCAGGAGCTGCTGCATTCGCCTATTACAAGTACTCCAAAATGAGCCCCGATCAGAAAAACAAGCTGATGGGCGACCTGAAAAACACCGGCAAAAAGGTGTACGACCAGGTTCCGGGCAACATCAAAAACATGTTTGGCAAGGCGCAGCAGACCACGGGCGCCAATGGCCAGGCAATGGATATTTAAAGTGCTGAACAGCACCCAGGAAAAGGCTCCCCCCGCGGGAGCCTTTTCTGTTTGCAAACATTTATATAAAGAAATGATATTGTTGGATTCCCGTGGAAAACCTTCTGCGGCCGTAGGGTATTTTATCCTACATTTGCACCCCGGACAGAAGTCCGGTTTTTTTATGCGACAGCGTGAACGAAAAGTCAAAAGTCAAAAGGCAAAACCCATAAGTCCGTTCGGTTGACCACCGTTGCGTTAAAGGCAGAAGTGCTTCTGATAAACGGGTCAACTGTTCAGCGGAATAAGGATGTAACCGGGGCTTTTGATGGTTCACTTTCAGGTTTTCACTTTTAACCTTTGCCTTAAACGTACTATGCCTAAAGACAATTCCATAAAATCAGTACTGATCATCGGCTCCGGTCCCATCGTGATCGGACAGGCCTGCGAATTTGATTACTCCGGAACACAGGCCGCCCGCAGCCTGCGCGACGAAGGGATCGAAGTGATCCTTATCAACTCGAACCCGGCCACCATCATGACCGACCCGATGATGGCCGACAAGGTGTACCTGCTGCCCCTGACGGTGGACAGCATCGAGCAGATCCTGCAGGAAAACAACATCGACGCGGTGCTGCCCACCATGGGCGGACAAACCGCGCTGAACCTGGCCAAGGAAGCCGAAGACCTGGGCATCTGGGAAAAATACAACGTGCGCCTCATCGGGGTGGACATCAAGGCCATCGACAAGGCGGAGGACCGCGAAAAGTTCCGCCAGTGGATGATCCAGCTGGGCGTGAGCGTGGCCCGCGCCAAAACGGCAAACTCCTTCCTCGAAGGAAAAGAGTTCGCCCAGGAGATCGGCTTTCCGCTCGTCATCCGTCCCTCGTTTACCCTGGGCGGCACCGGCGGCGGTTTCGTACACGATGCCAGCGAGCTGGACGAAGCCCTGCAGCGCGGTATCCAGGCCTCCCCGATCCACGAAGTACTGGTGGAGCAGGCGGTATTAGGCTGGAAGGAGTACGAGCTGGAATTGCTCCGCGACGCCAACGATAACGTGGTGATCATCTGTACCGTGGAAAACTTTGATCCCATGGGCGTGCACACCGGCGACTCCATCACCGTGGCCCCGGCCATGACCCTTTCGGATACCGCCTTCCAGCTGATGCGGAACACCGCCATCATGATGATGCGCGACCTGGGCAAC
>DATAGL010000566.1:0-4488 GCA_036263755.1 Chitinophagaceae bacterium
TTCCATACGCCGCCGTCCTCGCCATGGCGGCCTTTGGTCGGCCAGGCCAGCTGGTCGGCCGACAGCTCACTGTAGCGCCACCAGCTCGGCTGGCCGGAGGGGGTGGACCAGGCGTTGGCATGCGTGTAAGGCCGCAGTACGGCGGAAAGTACTTCGTTACGGTTGTTGTAAAACTCATCAGCGATGAGCTGGTCGTATACGTTTTCATCCAGCTTCGTACAGGCATTACCGAACGCCAGCAGGACAATCAGAAATATGCTAAGTTTTTTCATTGTTGACATCTTTTGTTAGATCTGCATTTCGGGATGCAATGGTCATTTTCATTCCGGTTGTTGAACACAGGTGCTTAAAAGCCCAGGTTGAGTCCTACCAGGAACGAACGGGTGCTCGGGTAAGGTCCGCGCTCGTCCACGCCGGCACCGAAGCCGAGGTCGTTCACGAAGTCGGGGTCATTGCCGGTGTACTTGGTGAAGGTGGCCAGGTTCTGCCCGGTGAGGTACAGGCGCAGGGTGCGCACATACCGGTTGTTCATCCGGAAGTTGTAGCCAAACGTCACTTCATCCAGCTTTACAAAATCACCCGGCTCGATGTAGTAATCCGAGTACATGTACGTGTCGTTGATGACGGCATACTTGTCAAATGCGGAACGCAGCAGGTTGGTCTTGGTCACCTTGTTGCCGTAGGACAGCGCCATCGTGTTCAGGATGTCATGACCGAATTTGCCGCGCAGGTAGAAACGCAGGTCGAAGCCCTTGTAGGAGAAGTCGTTCGTCCACGACAGGTACAGCTTCGGAATGGCATTGCCAAGGACAGCAAAGTCGGTTTGGGTGATGTCCGAAGAAGTGTTGATCTGGTCGTTGGGTACCATCTCTCCTTTCTTGTTATAGAACAGCCATTTGCCGTCGGGGGTGAAGCCGGCAAAACGCTTGCCCCAGAACTCCCCGATCTCGCGGCCTACATACAGGCGGCTCGCATTGCCCAGGGCACCGAAGCCGCCGATGCCGCCGGCCGTAAGGAGGTTCAGTTTGAACACGTCGTTCGACAGCTGGTGCAGCTTGCTCTTCGTGGTGCTGGCCGTCAGATCGGTATTCCAGTTGAAGTCTTTACTGCGGATGGCCGCATAGCTCAGCGCCAGTTCCACGCCTCTGGCCGTTACCGTACCTACGTTCGTATAAATGCTTTCGCGAACGAAGGAAGGCTGGGGCGAGGGATAGGTCTGCAGGAGGTCTTCCACCGTGCGGTCGAACACTTCCAGCGCACCGGTCAGGCGGTTCTGCAGCAGGCTGAAGTCTACGCCGATGTTCAGTTCCTTTTTCTTTTCCCAACGCAGGTCGGGGTTGGGGTTCCGGTTCGGTCCGTAGGTCTCGCGGTATTGTCCGTCGGGATAGCGGTAAAAACCACCGCCGCCCATGGTCACCAGCGAGGAATAGTTCGGGATGTTCTGGTTGCCCGTTACACCATATCCTACACGCAGTTTCAGGTTGTTCACGAAGGTTACGTTGTCCATGAAGTCTTCCTGGCTGATGTTCCAGCCGGCGGAAACGGCAGGGAAATTACCCCACTTGTAGTTGCGGCCGAAACGGGAGGAACCTTCATGGCGCAGGATGAACTGGGCCAGGTATTTTCCCTTGTAGGCATAATTCACCCGGCCGAAGAAGGCGATGAGGGTGTTGTCGTTTTTGAACGACCCCAGACCGGCCTTGCCCAGTCCGAGCTGGTTGCCGGTACCGAGGTTGTTTTCTTCGAAGATGTCGTTCACGAAGCCGTAGTTGTTGGCATTGAATCCTTCGTTGACCGTGTAGCGGTAGCTGTAACCGGTAATAGCCGTTACCGAATGGTCGGCAGCCACGGTACGGGCATACTCGATGGTGGGCTCAAAAGCATAGTCCATCCGCAGGCCGGTGTTCCGCGAGGCATAACCTCCGCCCTGCTGGTTCTCCACGGAAAACTCGGAGGCGAGGGAGCGGTACGCGCCGTCCACAAACGCATCGCGCTGGATGGAACCGGCGAGGGTGCCGCGCAGTCCTTTGATGGGCTCCAGGGTGATCCGGCCGTCGAGCGAGCTGGTTTGCTGCTGGCGGCGGTTCGTTTCCTGGTGCAGGCGGGCCAGCTGGTTGGTGCTCGTACCTTCAAAGTACCAGGTGCCGTCGGGGTTCTTGTGCGGCAGCGTGGGGTTTTTCGTCAGCTGGTCTTCCCAGCCGCCGCCGCCCAGCAGGTTGGCGTTGTTGAAATTCGTGGCCAGGTTGAACTGGGCGGTCAGCATGTCGTTCAGGCCGCGCTGGTTGAAGTTCAGGCGTCCGCCGTATTCGCGGCGTCCGTTCTCCAGGGCAAAGCCTTCAATGTCGCGGTAATAAATGGAAGCCCGGTAGTTTGAAGTAACCGATCCTCCGCTCATGGCGAGGGTATGGTACTGCGTGAGGTTTTTGTGGTTGATCAGGGCATCAAAGAAATCCGTTGTGTTGCCGTAGTTGGTATAGTTCGAAGGGTTCAGCTCACCGGAGGCCAGCTTCGCCTTGAACTCTTCCGGCGTGAGAAAGCCGGGGCGCTCGCGCAGGGTTTCCCGGCGGAGGTACGTAGCGTAATCAAACCGCGGGGGGCCGGCCTTTCCTTTTTTGGTGGTGATGAGGATCACCCCGCCGTTGGCCGTGGTGCCATAGATAGCGGCGGCGGAACCGTCCTTCAGCACATCGATGGACTCGATGTCTTCCTGCTGGATCAGGTCGAGGTTGCCGCCCGGGATCCCGTCGATCACGATCAGCGGCGACTGGTCGGCAGTCAGTGAAGTGACACCGCGAATCTGCACACCCACTCCGCTGTTCGGGTTGGAAGAGGAACGGCGGATTTGCAGACCGGCCACCTTGCCCTGGATCAGGTCCAGCGGGTTGCGGGCACCGCTCTGGCGGAATTCATCAGCGGTTACGCGGTCCGTGGCCGAAGTCACTTCGCGGCGACGCTGGGTACCGTAGCCCACCACTACAACGTCTTCCATCGACTTTACGCCGTACTGGAGGGGAACATTGTACGTGTTGCTTTCGCCGAGCGGTACTTCCTGCGTGCCGAAACCAACTGCGGAGATGGTCAGGCTGCGGGCCGAGGCAGGAACGGAAAGAGAGAAGACACCACTGGCATCCGTTGTTGTGGCAATGCCGGCGGTGGCGGTGACCGTGACGGTCGCTCCCGGGATGGCGGAGCCGTCCCGCGTGTCGGTTACTTTTCCGGTGACGACCCGGCTTTGCGCCAGGGCAAGGTGCGTCACCAGCAGGAACAGGGCGCTCAGGCAGACCGCCCTCAGGTTGTTGCGTGTTGTGGTCATATAAAGCAAACTTTGGTTTGTTGAGCAGTCAATGGCGGGTACGCGACACGGAACCGGGAGTTCAGCAGGTAGCTAGAACGTTATAGCTTTTCCGGAAATAAATAAGCTTTCCGGGAAAGCCTCATGTGCAATAACGTTGTAGCGAACTCGGTTCAATATTACTATATTTTTTTAACCGGCAAAAAAAATATCCCAACCTGTTTCAGGTGGATTGCCGCAGAACGAGGCGGGGCGCCAGCTGGAGCTGGTAATCGGCCACCGGTTTTTTAAGTCCGAGTTCTGCAAAGAGAAGGTGTACCGCCGTTTTGGCGATCTCCTCCACCGGCTGCTGCACCACGGTGATTTCCGGGTGGTGGAGGGCAAAGATCTCGTGGTCGTCGAAGCAGAGAACCGCCAGTTCTTCCGGCACCTTAATCCCGGCTTTTTTGATGTATTCCAGTCCGGCCACGCCGAGGTAGTTGGCGGCAAAAACCACGGCATCCGGCTTTGCTTTCCGGATAAATCCTTCCAGACCGGTAACGATCTCCTCGCGGGTGCTGTGGAAGGCCGTTTTAAGGATGAGCCGGGGTGATGCGTTCCGGCCGTTCTGCTCCAGGGTTTCGGTGTAGGCCCGGCACCGGTCCTTCATCTGGATAAGGTCCACATCATTGCACACCAGGGCAATCTTTTGATAACGCTTGTCAATCAGGTGCTGCACGCCTTCCGACATGCCCCGGTAATTATCTACCAGTACGTACGGCGCGTCGGTTCCGGGGAAATAGGAATCCATCAGCACCAGCGGCTTACCGGCCTGGCGAACGGTCTGGATGTTGGCGGCCATGCCGGACGTAGGAATGATGAGGAATCCGTCCACATGGTGCTGGTACAGCATGCGGATCAGCTCCTCCCCTTTATTGAGGTCGTTGCCGGTGCTGCAGTAAATTACCCGGTAGCCATGGGGCTCCATTTCTTTTTCGATGATGCCGGCCAGTGAAGCAAAGAAGGAACCGGAGATGGTATCTACGATAAGCCCGATGATCTTGCTCTTGCCGGTTCGCAGGCTGACGGCCACCTGATTGGGCTGGTAGCCTTCCTGGCGGGCCACTTCCCGGATCTTGTCGGCCAGCCGGGCGCTGATCCGCATTTCTTTTTCTTTTCCGTTGAGTACAAAGGAAACGGTAGAGGCTGAAGCCCCC
>DATAGL010000567.1:0-5700 GCA_036263755.1 Chitinophagaceae bacterium
GGGCAACCTCGCCCAGTACCGTTACCCGGAAATTGAGGTAGCGGATGGAGACAAGCGGGTCCAGCAGCAGCTTCTTATCGGTCAGCTGCTTGGTGATCGCATCTTTCAGTGCTTTTTTGCTCAACCCGGCCGCCTGGATACTGCCCAGTACCGGAAACTGAATAAAGCCATCCTGGTTAACCAGGTAGCCGGCTACCTGCACATTATTGCTGTTGGCGGCGGAAGTGGTCGTATTGGGAAGGTTGTAGATAACGGTGGCTTCCGGGTTCAGGCTGCTGATCGTAATGCTGAGCAGGTCGCCCTTTTGGATCACCGGCTCCAGGTTCTGGACCTTCAGGTCAATTTCCCTGTTGGTGATATTATTAAAATAGGTAGCTTTCTGCGTGTTGGCGCAAGAGCTGAGTCCGCTGTAGAGGCAAATTAGGGTCAGGCAGTAAATAACTGTTTTTATGGTACGCATAGCGATAGGTTCAGAAAAATTTCGTTTCTGGGAAAAAAGCAACCGAGTTTAACGTAGGAATCTAGCTGGAATAGGCGTTGGAGGGGGATCAGAGGATATCAAGGAATATGGAATGGTCGCGGTTCATCGGCACATATATCCGTCCTCGGGTGGAAATCGGCGGAAAAGTACATCGAATCCCGGACCCCCTATTGTTCTTTTTTGTTCAGAACCTCATCAGGCCACTTTTTCAGACGCCGCTTTTAAGGGAACCTGCTCGGCCAGACCGGCGGCAAGCCGGGTAAAGCCGGTCTCCCCTACCAGGTGTTCCACCTGCTCTTCATACCGCCGGCTGCGCTGAAGGTGCGCGCCCAGCAGCAGGTACAGGAGCGTGAGGTATTGCTTCGACAATAAAGGAAAATCGGCCGGATCAATGGCTTCGTACAGCTGCTCCGCCTTATCCTCGGCCCCCGAAAAGGCACAGGCCACCGCCTGGTAGAGGCGCAGCACAAGGGCAGAACTGTCCGATAGGTTTGTTTTATGTCCGCGCAGGGAGGCCAGTGCCCTTTCGCAATAATAAAGCGCTTCCTCGTATTGCCCGGTCAGCAGCAAAGCGGTGGAAAGGCTTTCTTCAAACTGGGAAAGCGCCTGGTACCGGTGCAGGGAAGTCTGGAAACGCTGGTAGCAATCCTGCGCTTCCTGTAACACCTCCGTACTGTCGGCTCCTGCAGCCTCGGCATGCAGCAACCGGGTGGCAAAATAATAACCGCAGGTACGCGGGGAATGCGCGGAAACGTCCGCTGCCTGCATCACTTCCCCGTAATGTTTGTCCAGGGAAGCTTCATCACCCGACAGCCAGGCGCGCAGCGCCAAGAGCGAATGACCGAATACCTGGGCTTCATCTTCCCGCTTTTCCTGCAGGTAGAAGCGCAGCCCTTCCCCGTAATAATGATTCAGCTGATCTAACTGAACGAACTGTTCAAAATAATATTCCTGCCCGTTGCGGCATTTCGCAATGGCCCGCTGCAGGGGCATGATGAGTTCGGGCTCCTGGTGCAGCACCGAAAGGGTATATTGAATGAAACTGAGGCAGGTTGTGTCGTGCGCTCCTTTGACTTCCAGATTTTGAAAAAGTCCTACCAGATAGGAAAGTAATCCTTTATTATATGTACCTTCCTCCTGCTCCAGTTTGAGGCTGAAGGAAACCAGTTCTTCAAGTGAATGAAAACCACAGTATTTGCACAGCAAAGCGATTGTGTTCTGCGAAGGGGGGTACGCAGACTTCACCAGGCCGAAGCACCGCCTGAGTGTGTTGAAATTCAATCTTTCTCCCGTCCGGTTGAAGATCTCATCCGACAATTGCAGGCAATCGATGGAGGAGAGCACCTTCCGCCGGAAGGTTCGTTCCACTTCCTTTCGAAGGGAACCGAGTTCAGTACTATTCATGAGCGCACGCGATTTATTGGTTAAGGGTATAACGCTCTGCCAGAGATGTGTTTCAAAGGTAATCTTCTAACAGGATAACGGATTTCAAGGAAATTGGCAAGATCATTTAATCAGCAATCGTCGTATTAGTGCGCATACTCTTCGTACAAAACGAGTAAGTGCGGATTGTCGGTTTCCCCGTAGGATGAAGGATGTATATCTGCCGCTAAAGTATAATATTTTTTGCAAGTAGGGAAGGAAGCCTTCCACACTCCATGTAATATTTTTATTAACAGCTCCTGAAAACCAACATGGGCCTGCCTTTCCGCCAAAGGATAAAAGAGGCACCTTTATCTTCCGGTTTTCCGCACGAACCTTTACTTGCCGGCACCGCCATTACCTAAAAAATCGTGCCCGGATTTGGCATGACACTTAATCCTTATGCGTGTACGAGCTTCCCTTCATTAATATTAAAAAATATCGATTGATGAGCTATATAAGGCAGGTTATTTGTGGCAAAGCGTTACTTAACCATTTAAACAGTAGGCTATGTTTTATCACGACAGACAATTACAGTACAAAGTCCGGGTAGATAAGCCCAACCCGGAATTTGCCAAACTGCTGCAACAGGCGATCGGGGGCATTGAAGGGGAAATGCGCGTATGCATGCAGTACCTCTTCCAGGCCTGGAACAGCCGCGGACCCCAGAAATACCGGGACATGCTGCTGGAAACCGGCACCGAGGAGATGGCCCATATCGAGATGCTGGCCACAGCGGTAGCCCTGAACCTGGAAGGCGCCGCCACCGCGCTCAAAGAAAAAATGGCGTCGAGCAATCCTATGGTAGAAGCGGTAATGGGCGGAAAAGATCCCCGTCACGTGCTTTCTGCCGGGCTGGGTGCCATGGCCGCAGACAGCAACGGGGTTCCCTTCAATGGTTCCTGGATCGTGAGCAGCGGGAATATAGCCGCCGACATGCATGCTAACGTGATGGCTGAAGCTACCGGGCGGGTACTGGCCACCCGCCTGTACGAACTCACTGATGATCCCGGAATGAAAGACATGCTTTCGTTCCTCATTGCACGGGACTCGATGCACCAGAACCAATGGATGGCCGTACTGGAAGAACTGGGCAATGTGCATCCCATTCCCAACTCCTTTCCCCAGAACCTTGAAAACCAGGATTTCAACTACACATTCATCTCTACCAACGTGGACCGCGAACCCCGGCCCCAGGCACGCTGGACCGAAGGAACCTCCATCGACGGCAAAGGCACATTCACCTTTATGCATGCCGAGCCTACAGGCGGCATACCCGACCTGGCCATGGGCGATCCCGAAGTGCACGCCCAGTTGGAACAGATGGTCGGACGGAAACCGGAAGCGGTCGATAAATCCCTGCTGGAAAAAGCAAAGGATGTGATTTCCGGCAAATAAACTTTACTGCTGCACGGGTTGGCGCCTTTTAGGAAAATGCCAACCCGTGTTTTTATCATCCGGCCTGGCCTTTGATTTTCAGTAGTGCGCATATGCAGGTAGATCAGCGCAAGAACCGGTCAGGAATCATAATTTTTTTACAGCTGAGCCGGGATGCTTTACGGGAGCTTTCCCGGAATGACCCGCTTCGCATGGCCGGTGCCACGGCCTTCTTCACCACCTTTGCCCTTACCCCTATCCTTCTGATTATCATATGGGTGCTGGGGTTTTTCATTGATCCGAACCAGATCGGGGCCAGCCTGCTGCAAAAACTGGAGGAAATCCTGGGTCCCATTGGTGTCCGTCAGGTAAAGGAGGTGCTGACCGCCGTACGCAGCATTCATTCGAGCGGCTGGATCACTGCCGGGGGGTTTGTATTCCTGCTCTTTGTGGCCACTACCCTGTTCCGGGTAATCAAAAGCTCTCTGAACCAGCTCTGGAAAATCCGGGTTACCGGGCGTAAAACGGTGGGACACCTGCTGCGCGGCCGTGCCAAGGCGATGGCGGTCATAATTATAGCCGGCTTCCTGTTTGTCATCGGCCTCTTGTCCGAAACCTTTCAGGCGTTCCTGGGCCGGAACATCGGCGAGCTGTTTCCTACGTTCGCCTTTTATTTTCAAAACCTGTTTAACTGGCTGATTTCCATCGCTATCGTAACGCTTTGGTTTGTTTTCCTGTTCCGTTACCTACCGGATGGCCGCCCCGGCTGGACCGTAGCCCTAGGCGGAGGATTCCTGACCAGCATGCTGTTCACCTTCGGAAAGCTGGCGATCCGGCAGCTGCTGAGCGCCAGCAACATCAATACTTTATACGGGGCCTCGGGATCTGTGGTTCTGCTGCTCCTGTTCGTATTTTATTCTTCGCTCATACTTTATTTCGGGGCTGCGTTTACAAAAGTCTGGGCGGATCACCGCAATGAACCCATCCGGCCCCTACACCATGCCGTGCACTACCACCTGACCGAGGAATAGTGGACCCGGATCAAAAAATAACCTAATACCGGACGAATACAGCTGATTTTTACTATTTTACCAGTGATGAATCTGTATATCCGACCGGCTACGATAACTGATCTGCCCGTTCTGCGCACCCTGGGCATCCGCACCTTCCGGGATACCTACGCCCCCTATAACGATCCGCAGGATATGCGGAACTACCTGCAGGAAAGCTTTGCCGAGGACCAACTGACGGCTGAATTTGAAGATCCCGATACCCGGTTTTTCCTGATCCTGGCCGATAAAATCCCCGCCGGGTACACCCGCCTGCGTTGGGGCGGACCTCCTACGGACCCGGAAGCCCCCAGCATGCTGGAAATTGTCCGTTTCTATTCTGCCCAGGAATTTCATGGTCATGGGGTCGGACAGGCACTCATGGAATTCTGCCTGCAATTCGCCCGCGATCATGGAGCAAGGGCGCTCTGGCTCGACGTCTGGCAGGAAAATAAGAAGGCGATCCGGTTTTACCAGAAATGGGGTTTTCAGATCATCGGCACCCATTTCTTTATTCTGGGCAAGGATGTTCAGGACGATTATATTATGGAACGGAAAATAATTTAAAGGCCCGGCCCAGCCTTATCCATTAACCAGAAGCCTGTTTACGCTGCTGATTCATTAATTTCCAGCATTACTCCCGTAGCCTGCCAGCCTGCGAAACCCCATATTGAACGGTATTGGCCCGGTAAACCCGGATAAAATTTCCCCCCAGGATCTTTTTTTATATCCTTTCGGCTGTAGCCCCGCTTTTTCAGCCCCCGGGTGATCAGGGGAAAGTCGGCCACGCTGTTTAATTCCCGTGGGGCATAAGTGATGCCGTCAAAGTCGGAACCCAACCCTGCATGGTCTACACCCACCAGGCGTACAATATAATCCAGGTGATCCAGTAAAACGGCAAGGGAAGGTCGCTGTGCCTGTAGCAGGGAATCATATGTGTACTCCAGACGATTCCGTTCGGCACTGGTCATACCTCCGGATTTTTCCGTTTCTGCCAGGCGCTGCGCCTTTTCTAAATTATATGCCTGTTCTGCTAAGTGAAAAGAAGGGTCCAGAAAGCCTGCGTAAAAATTGAGCTGCACCACGCCACCGGTGCGGGCAATGGCTTTGATCTGTTCGTCCTTTAAATTACGCGGAACAGGGTTCAGCGCATACACACAACTGTGGGAAGCAATCACCGGACGGGTGGCCACCTGCAGCACATCGGAAAAGGTTTGTTCCCCTACATGACTCAGGTCCACGATCATTCCCAATGCATTCATCCGCTGCACTACTTTACGTCCGAAAGCCGTCAGACCCCGCCGTTCCGCGGGCACCCGGCCGCCGGCCTCGTCGAAGGCGGAGCTGGCCCAGGACGTGGAGTTGTTCCAG
>DATAGL010000568.1:0-4917 GCA_036263755.1 Chitinophagaceae bacterium
GGGCGTTGCGCTCGCGGTAGATCTTTTCGTCGGAGCCGCGCGAAAAATAGATACGCTCGAAGGAACAGGCCTTCCGCTCTTTCGGCTCCATGATCTTTTCGATCAGGATGGTGCCGTCTTCCTCCACTACCAGGGCATGGCCGGGCATCAGCTCCTGCACTTCGTTCTCGCCCACGTTAAAGGTAGTGCGGATGGCGGCCCGCTCCGATGCCGCTACCACCACGTCGTCGGAGATATAGTAATAGGAAGGCCGGATGCCGTGCGCGTCGCGGAACACGAAGGCTACGCCGCTGCCGGTCATACCGCCTACATGGAAACCGCCGTCGAACAGGGGCACCGCCTTGCGCAGCACCGACAGCATGTCGATCTTTCCGGGCGCCGCCTCGTCGGCTTTCACCAGGAAATGGTACAGCACTTCCATCATGGCCGCCAGGTCGCTCTGGCGCTGGAACACACCGGGATCAATGTTCACCAGTCCGAACAGCTCGTCGGTATTCACGAGGTTGAAGTTGCCGGCCAGCGCGAGGTTGCGGGCCGGGATCGTATGGCGCTTGATAAAAGGGTGGCAGAAGTTGACGTCGTTTTTGCCTTGGGTGCCGTAGCGCAGGTGACCCAGCAGCAGCTCGCCGAGGTACGACAGGTGGCCTTTCATCAGGCCGGCGTAGTTCGCTATTTCGTTGTTGAATTTCTGGAGCTCGTTGTACTCCTCGCCTACTTTCCGGAACAGGTCGGCGATGGGCTGGTTCTGGTTGCTCCGCAGGCGCGCCATGAACGGATAGCCCGGCTCCACGTTCAGCTTTACCGCGGCGATACCGGCACCGTCCTGGCCCCGGTTGTGCTGCTTTTCCATCAGGAGATACAGCTTGTTGAGGCCCCACATTACCGTTCCGTACTTCTGCTGGTAATGGGAGAAGGGCTTGCGCAAACGAATGAAAGCAAGTCCGCATTCGTGTTTAATGGCATCACTCATGAGGGGTAGGTGTGAAGAAGCCGCAAAGGTAACGGAAAGCCCGTTAGGGAAATGCGAATTGTCTAGGCCGGAAGCGAAACCCGCAGCCGGCTGCCGCCGCCGGGAGCCGGCAAAAGGTCCACGATGCCTTCGAACAGGCCGGCGCGGTTGCGGATGTTGGCCAGTTCCCCTCCCGATGCTTTTTTCCGGGCTTCGAAGCCGGTGCCGTTGTCCTCGATTTCCAGCACCAGCCCTTCGGGGCGGGCGGTCAGGCGCACCAGTACGTATGCCGCGTCGGCATGACGGAGGATGGAATTCAGCTGCTCCTGGATGATGCGGAACAGCATCAGTTTGAGGTTCTCCGGGAAATCGGACTCCCGGAACCCTTCGGCGGAAATCTCCACGCGGACGGCATGCGTGCGGCGGGTCGTTTCGGCCAGGTCGCGGATGCATTCGATCAGGCCGAGGTCCGTAAGCGTGGGCGGTACCAGCGACCGGGAGATGCTGCGCACTTCGTTGATGATCTCATTGATGTTCCGAAGGGCCAGGGCCAGCATCTCGGCCGTGGTGCCTTCGGCGGCGCTCCGGGCCATATCCAGAAACAGCTTGGTGGAAGTGAGGTGCTGGCCGATGTTGTCGTGCAGCTCTTTACCGATTTCGCGGCGTTCCTTTTCCTGGGCATCGATCGTTGCCTGGGTGAGGAGCTTTTGCTGGATGATCCGGTCCTGGAACTGCTTTTCCTGCTGTTTCTTCCGCTCGGTGATGTCTATGACGGAGCAGATGAGGCTGGTAGGTATGCCTTCTTCGCTCAGCACCAGGTCGGTATTCACCAGCAGCCAGGTGCGTTCGGGCAGCTTTGCCGTACGGATCCCCACCACCACGTCCTTCACCGGGCGGCCGGTTTGCAGCGCCCGCACCAGGGGCTGTTCTTCCATGGTCATAAGGGACCCGTCTTCGTTTACGAATTCCTCGATCAGCTCAAACACGTTGGTTTCCGGCACCTCGCCTTCCGTAATGCCCAGCAGGTCGAGCACTGCTTTATTATGCATCAGTACCGACCCCGAAGGATGCAGTACCACAACGCCTACCTGCAGGTGGCGGATGAGGTGACGGAACCGCTGTTCGCTTTCCCGCAGGGCGTCCTCGGCACTTTTGCGCAGGGTATCGTCGTGGAAATAGATGACCATGCCCGATACATGCGGGTTCTGGAGCAGGTTATGACCGCGCAGCATGCAGGGCAGCCAGCCCGCGCCTTTCCGGCGGAGCCGCACGGCCACCACCTCGAGTTCGGGCCGCCATTCCCTGCGGTCATGGAAGGCTTTGGCCGCCGTCAGCAGGTCTTCGGGATGCACAAAACCAAAACAGTTCCGGCCCAGCACTTCCGTAGCGGGAAACCCCAGGATGGCTTCGGCAGCGGGCGAAAGAAAGGTAATGGTGCCTTCGGCATCGGTGACCAGCATGCCGTCGTGGGCATCGGCAATGATAGAACGGTAAAACAGTTCGCTGCGTTGCAGGTGATCGTCTTTGCGCGAGGCAATCTTGTGGGAGCGGGCGGTTTTGGCCTGGGCGATCCACTGGCAGGTTCCGTCCGGAACTTCCTCCACTTCCCAGGAAAGTACGCGGTAAGTGCCGCCTTCCCGGCCATGTATCCAGGTGCCGCCGGATCCCCGGATCTCCTCCAGCGAGGGAAAGCGCGTACCCTGGTCCGTCAGCAGGTGCTCCCGGGCCGGGCCGTTCGCTGCCAGAACGCGGCCCGTGCGGTCGGTGACCACATTGTAAAACTGCCGGGCATGCGGCAGCAGGAGAACAGCTTTCTGGATACTGGAGATCATCGGGTTAGGAACAGTGTGCAGGATTAGCCCGCACAGCATACAAAAGTACCGAGTTCTGCCGTCCGTAAAAGAAAGTAGCCCCTTATTTGGAGGGGCTACATAAAAACCTTTATAATCCGCAGGCAGTGAGCGCCTTGCGTGTACATAGAAACCTTATTCCATACCCGCGGTGGCCTCGGCCGGCATCCATTTTTTGAGGCCTTCGCAGGTGCCCACCGATTCATCCACGTGAATGTAATAGGTAGGGATATTGGTATTCAGCCATTTTTCAAGGGCCAGGTACTTTTTCTCTTCCAGGGCCGCCTGGGCGATCTTGTTGTAATCGTCGCGTACGTTCATGCGGTGCGGCTCGCTGCGGCTCTTCAGGTACAGGACGCGCACGCCCTTATCACCACGCTCATTGACAAAAGCCATCGGCTGGGAAATATCGCCCACCTTCAGCTTGTCGAGGGCAGCTACGATCTCTTTATCCAGTTCGTCGATCGTGTTGTAAGTATCGCCGTCGCGGGAAGTGATGTAAGGACCGGAAAACTTGGCCGCTTCGTCGTCACTGTATTTACCGGCGGCGGTACCGAAGTCCATGGTACCGGCCACGATCTTCGAGCGTACCGAGTCGAGGCGGGCGATGCCGTCGTTGATCTCCGCATCGGTCACGGGTACGCGGCGCAGGATGTGGCGCACGATGGCGTTATCGCCGCTGCGCTGCACCATCTGGATGATGTGATAGCCGAACTTCGATTTGAACACCGGGGACAGTTCGCCGTTCTTCAGGCGGAACGCGGCCGACATAAAGGCCGGATCCCAGGATTTTTCGTTGCGGTTCAGCTCATACTGGCCGCCGCGGTCCTTGGAGCCTGGGTCTTCGGAGAACTGGCGCACCAGCTGCTCAAAAGTAGCCACCTTCATTTCGATCTGGCGCTTGTAGTTGTTCATTTCGTCGATCACGTATTTCTCCATATCGCGCGAAGCTTTCGGGTACAGCACGATCTGGCCGATCTCCAGCTCCGTTTCGAAAAAGGGAAGGCTGTCTTTGGGAATGCGGTCAAAATAGGCCCGCACTTCCGTAGGGGTGATGCGGATGCCGTCCACGATCTTGCGCTGCATGGATTCGGCCAGCTTGCGCTCCTTCACCGACTCGCGGGCGTCGTCCTTGATCTGGTAAATGGTTTTACCGGCCAGGCGCTCCACTTCCTCCTGGGTTCCGTACTGCTGGATAAAGTAGCGCACGCGCTGGTCCAGCTCGGCTTCCACTTCCTCATCCGTCACGGGCAGGGAATCCTTCATGGCCTGCAGCATCAGTACTTTGGAGATCAGCGCCTGCTCCAGGATGGTACAGGCGGCGTTGGCCGGCAGCTGCTGCCCCTGGCGGGAAGCATCGTCCACAGCATTCTTTATGTCCGACTGCAGGATGATGCGGTCACCCACCACCCCGATGATTCCGTCGGCTTTTACCTTCTGCACCTGGGCGGTACCCAGCAGTGCGGAAAGCGCGAACAGCGAAAAAAAAGCTAGTTTTTTCATAATAAGAAGTAGACAAATTTAACCTTATCGGCCGCGAAACCCTACAGGGGGCGGCTAATTAACAAAAGTTTGCCGCCCCACAAACAAAAAAGTTGAT
Source organism: Chitinophagaceae bacterium (assembly GCA_036263755.1). GTDB lineage: Bacteria > Bacteroidota > Bacteroidia > Chitinophagales > Chitinophagaceae > Flavisolibacter. Next base: position 4,400 of record DATAGL010000568.1, read on the forward strand.
CAGTTTACAGGTTGATAAGTACGTTCGAGCGCCTTCTTATCAACGGATCAACTGATCAACTTCCATATAAAGTCAGGACCCCGGTTAGAGGGTGCGCTTGATCTCTTCGGTTTCGTACGCTTCCACGATATCACCCACTTTCATGTCCGTGTAGTTCTTGATCGTAAGACCGCACTCCATACCCATCTGTACGTCCTTCACGTCGTCCTTGAAGCGCTTGAGCGAGCCCAGCTCGGCGGAGGCGCCTTCGGCGGTGGGGTACACCACGATACCGTCGCGGATGAGGCGCACCTTGTGCTCGCGCTTGATGCGGCCTTCCAGTACGTAGCAACCGGCCACGGTGGCCTTGTCGAACTTGAACACCTCGCGCACTTCCACGTTGGCCACGATCTTCTCCTGCACCTTGGGCTCCATCATACCTTCCATGGCGCTCTTGATCTCGTCGATCGCCGTGTAGATGATCGAGTACATCTTGATCTGGATGCCGGCGTTCTCGGCGAGGCGGTTGGCCTGCAGCG
>DATAGL010000569.1:0-13346 GCA_036263755.1 Chitinophagaceae bacterium
TGCTTACCCTGGACCCATGGCCGGAATTGGTTTTCCTGGCGGCAAAAGGGCAGTTAACGGTTCAGGAGTATGTTTATTACGCGGCGGATCAGTATGACGGGTCTATTCCGCCCCTGCTGGATCAAACCATAGTAGACGAGCTGCAAACACTGCTGGATTACAGGATTATCCGGCTTGCCGGCAGTAAACAGTCACTGGATCCGGCCTATGCATCGCCCAGGTCCTCCCGCCAGAACAACCGCTAGCAGAAGTTTTGCACCGGTGCGCAGGCTTCAGCGGTAAACAGGGAACGGGTTCTGTGGCCATACACCATGCGGTTCCGTATGACCCGGTATTTTTCGTACTGCACGCCAATCATTATCATGAACAGCAATACAGCCAGGCCTGATTCCAAAGCGCCGGTGCGCCGCCGCCGGGTATTCCTGGTGGACGGTGCGGGTGCCGTTCTCTCGGCTTTTTTCTTAGGGATCGTTTTCGTCCACCTGGAACGCTTTTTCGGAGTCCCCCGGCCGGTAAGCTACCTGCTGGCTTCCATTGCCTGCCTGTTTGCCCTTTATTCTTTTGGCTGTTACTTTTTTGCAGCCAGACGCTGGCGCCTGATGTTACGGATCATTGTTGCCGCCAACGGGCTTTATGGCTGCCTGACCATTGCCTATGTGCTTACCCTGTATCACCGGCTGACGGTCCTGGGCCTGGCTTATTTTATCTCCGAGCTCCTGGTGCTGGCGGGACTGATCCTGTACGAGGTGAGGATCCTGTCCGGAAGCCGGGCAGCTCCCGGCCCATAGTAACATACAGGGCAAGCAGCAGCAAGGCTGCGGGAGGGGCAGGATGCCCGTACAGCTAAGTTCCGGGCGGCATGCAATGGGAAGTACTTATTGGAAAATGCATTCCGCTTCTTCTTCCTTCCCGTTTGTTGCAGTAGATCCGGTTGATTGTAGTGTTCCCGATCCGGACCCTATCCTTCCATGTTCCTGGAAACTGCGCAGACCAGCGTGCCCGATACCGGGTTGCCGGCAGCACCTGCTTTCAGCCCGGTGCCCTTTCCCTGCAGCAAATGCAAACACTTTCCCAATTCCTCCGGCTTTAACAGATCGGAAACAGGGAATCGCTTTTTTTTGAAGCATCAAAACCCCGCTTATGAAAATAGCTATACCCTTTTTCTTTTGTTTCTTCCTGGCAGCCTGCGGTGCCAACCGCAACGTGTACAAATCAGCTGATTTTTCCGCCAAAGCTGTGCGCCACCGCACCATCGCGGTCCTGCCCTTCCAGATCACCCAGACCGGTTACAAGGGAAAGAAGTACGATGAACAGTCCGTGCAGGAAGCCAACGACAAGTGGAGCCTGGCCTTCCAGGAATCGCTGCATGCCTACCTGCTGCGGGCCACGAGCCGCAACCGGAAAGGGCCGGTCACTTCGTTCCAGGCCCTGCAGAAGACCAACGCCCTGCTGCGCGAAGCCAGCCTTTCGGTGGCCGACCTCTATGGTAAGAAGCCGGAGGAAGTGGCGCAGCTCCTCGGCGTGGACGCGGTACTGATGACCACCATCGAACACGAAAAGAACTTCAGCGACGGAGTGGCCTACGGACTGGCCGCCGGCCGCACGGTCCTCAACGTGCTGGGCCAGGGGCACCGCGGCGCCTTTATCTCGCCCAATGCTTCGGACATCAATATGAACGCCTACCTCTACGACGCCTCCGACTCCAGGCTGCTCTGGCAGACCTACCGCAAAGGCGGCACCGAGCTGCCCACCAACGTGGACGACCTGGTGGAGTATTATGCGAACTGGATCGCGCGGAAATTCCCGTATAAGAGTTAGGGAATTGGGAGTTTGGAATTGGGAATTCGGAATTAGTTGATCAGTTGAAATGTTGATCAGTTGATAAGAAGGAGAGACACCGAACTATAAAAAAGGAAAGGCCGCTGATGTCAGCGGCCTTTCCTTTTATTTGCAAAGCATCTGTTTTTTCCTTGTCAACTATTCAACTGATCAACTAATTCCCAATTCCCAACACCCAATTCCCAGCCCCTACCCGCGCTTCGCGGCAAATTCCCGCATCAGGTCCGTGATCGCCACGACGCTCTCGTAGGGGAGGGCATTGTACATGGAGATGCGGAAGCCGCCGACGGAGCGGTGGCCCTTGATGCCGACCATGTGCTCGCGCTCGCACCACTGGAGGAATTCCTTTTCCACGGCCGGGTCGTCGATGACGAAGCAGCCGTTCATGATGGAGCGGTCTTCGGGCGCCACGGTGCCGCGGAACAGGGGCAGGCGGTCCAGGGTGTCGTAGAAAAGGGCGGCCTTGCGCCGGTTGTCGGCTTCCATCACGCCAACGCCGCCGTAGGCTTTGAGCCAGCGCAGCGTGAGCATACAGATATAGATGGCAAACACCGGCGGGGTGTTGAGCATGGAACCGTTGTCGATGTGCTGGCGGTAGTCCATCATGCTGGGCAGTTTCCGGTTCACCTTGCCGAGGCAGCGGGGGTTGACCACCACGATGTTCACGCCGGCCGCGCCGATGTTCTTCTGGGCGCCGGCATAGATGAAATCGAACCGGTTGAAATCGAGTCGGCGGCTGAGAATGTCGGAGCTCATGTCGGCCACCAGCGGGATGCCGCTGTCGTAGAACGGCTGCAGGTCCTGCCACTGGGTGCCTTCGATGGTGTTGTTCGAGGTCAGGTGCAGGTAGGCGGATGCCGGGTCGGCCGTCCAGCCTTTCGGCAGGTGGTTGTACCTGGATTCCTTCGAGCTGCACACCACCTCCACGTTCCCGAAGCCGCGGGCTTCCTTCAGGGCCTTGGCCGCGAACGTGCCGGTATCGGTGTAGGAGGCGGTGCCGCCCTCGTCGAGCAGGTTCATGGGCACCTGGAAGAACTGGGTGGAAGCGCCGCCGTGCATGAACAGCACTTCGTGCTCACTGTCGAGCTCCATCAGTTCCTTCATCAGGGCAATGGCTTCGTCGAGTACGGGCTGGAACAGCTTGGTGCGGTGACCGATCTCCAGCAGCGAAAGGCCGGTATCGTTGAAATTGAGCACGGCGCGGGAAGCTTCTTCAAACACTTCGCGGGGCAATACGGCCGGGCCGGCGTTGAAGTTGTGCAGGATCTTGGGGTCCGAGGTAACAGCACTCATTGCAGGATCATTTTAGGGTTTAAAGGTACGGCGGGAGGCGGAATTCGCATTTGGGTGTTTAGAGTTGAACAGTTGAATGGTTGAAAAGTTGATACGGTTTTGTTGTTTGCAGGCCTGCGGGATTACAGGATTTTGGTTTCGCGCAGAGCAAAGGAGAAAAGGAGGTATCGGGGCCCTTTTTACAGACACAGAACACAACAAAATTCCTTTTTATACTCTGTTTCCTCTGTGCGCAACCTTATCAACTTTTCAACCATTCAACTGTTTAACTCCCAATTCCTAATTCCCAATACCCAATTCCATTTCCCCTCAGTGCTCCCGCGATCCGCCCCGCAGCCAGGCCTGCTGCAGCGTATCCCATTCCGCCCGGTCGGCGGGAGTGATCGACACAGAGGTCAGGGCCGACAGGTCGGGCTGCCCGGCGTTGACCCAGGCGGTGAACCAGAAGGAGGCCACCGCGGTGATGGACTGGCGCAGCCGGCGCCCGATCATGCCGTTCAGGGCGCGGTCGTAGGCCCGGCTGAAGGCGGCGGAGTACTGGCGGATGGTCTGGTTTCCCCGCTGTTCAAAGGCATATTTCCGGTCGGCGGGAAAGCGCTCCGTCAGCCGGCGTTCCTCGGCCAGCACGGTATCGGCAGCGGCGGCGCTCTCCAGCACCCGGTCCCAGATGAAGGCGCCGGGGTCTGCTATATACACCGCCCGACCGGCAAAATAGTTCCAGTCGGTTTCGCCCAGCAGCTCGGGCACCCGGCTTTCCCAGAAGCCGTGAATGCCCTTCTGCCCCGTATGCTGCCCGTCGTGGTTGGAGGAGGCGTGCAGGGGCACATGGGCATCCCCGATATAATGGCCGATCTCGGCAGAGAGCTTGAGGATGCGGGCCCCGTCCTTTTCCCGGAAGGCTTCGGTGAGGCGGTGCAGCATGGTCTGGATCCACCAGGGTACGATACCGTGGCGCTGGAGGCTGTCGGCGCCATAGCGGGCTACCGCTTCTTTCCAGGACCGCGGAAGGGAGTCGAACGGGTAGGCGCCATAGCGGTCGAGGTCGATGTAGTGCCGGGGCCCCTCGGCGGCCACGGCATAGCGGCGCTTGTCGGGGTCTACGGCATGCTCGGCGAGGTAGTCGATGTGCTTTTTATAAAAGAGCAGCATTTCCGGGGGCAGGAGCCAGACCGCTTGCCGGTTGATCTTGCGGTGGCCGTAAAACCCCCAGCCCCGGGCCGGCAGTCCGGCCAGCAGCAGGCCGAGGAAAAGGAAGGCGGCGGGGCGCATGTCAGGACTTATGGTGATCGTCGACATTGGTGACGCCGCCGGAAATGGCAAACTTCATGGCTTCGGTGGCATTGATGTTGGTGATGGCCCGTACGCGGGCCCGCGGGATGAGGTATACGTTGCCGGCTATGGAATAGGAGGCAGGGATGTATACGGCCACGTAGCCGGCAAAGCCGAAATCGTCCATTTCCTCCTTGGTGATGAAGCCGACGCGCCAGACGTCGTTATCGTCGATATTGGCCAGCACGGGGCGGTTGAACTTTTTTTTCTCACCGGCGAAGGCCTCGAAGAAATCCTTGACCGTGGAGTAGATGAAGCGGATGCCGGGCGCTTTTTCGAGCCAGCGGTCGAACAGCGAGAACAGCCGCAGCTGGATGAAGAAGGAGCTCAGGTAGCCAATGGTGATGATGGCGGCAATGACAATGAGGAAGCCGAGGCCGTAGTTGCGCACATAGATCTTGCCATCAGCCCCCCGCTCGGTGAACAGGGGAATGAGGCTGTCGATGGATGAAACGATCCAGTAGATGGCGTAAACGGTAATGGTGATCGGCGCCATCACCAGCAGTCCCTGTAAAAAGTAATTGAACAGCCGGCTGAAGCGAAAGCCCTGAGGCCCCGGCGCAGGCGGCGGAATGGGTGGTTCCATAACGCAAAAGTACAGAGATGGGGGCGGTTCGGAAAAAGAGGAAAACACGGACAGCGGGGAGGGAGTTTCTTCCGGAGGGAAAGCGGGGTATGTACGATGTACGGTTTACGATGTACGATGTACGGCTGGTGTCTTTACTTCATTATTCTTCAATCGACATTCCTTGTTCGACATTCCCACACTCCGGCAGAGGGGTTGCACGCAAAGGCGCGGAGGGCCGCAAAGCCGCCAAGGGCATGTCCAACGGATGAACATTGAATATTGAGCATTACTTATTGAATATTTCCCTTCCTCCTTCTTCAATCAGTATTCACCGGTTCGCTATTCCCTACCTGCCCATCCATTTTTTAAAGTCCGGTGCTTTTTCCTTGCTGACCAGTACGTCGCGGTCCGGGGCAGGGTGAAGGAGGAGCTGCAGCTTGCCGTTGGTGGCCGGGCGGATCCGGGTAATGGCTTTTTTGTGCACGAGGAAGGCCCGGTTGGCGCGGTAGAACTGGGCCGGGTCGAGAAGGTCTTCCAGTTCCTCCAGCGTATAGCTGATGGAGAGCTTCACGCCGCGCCAGGTAAGCAGGCGGGTCAGCCGCTGGTCCACGTAAAAAAGCGCAATGTCGTCAGTGCGTACCGGGATGTACCGCTGGCCCTGGCGGATGAGGAAATCCTTCCGGTATTCCGGGGCCGGCGACGTACGGTTGATCTCGGCCGCGAGGCTTTCCAGGCGGTCCGGCGCCACGGTGGCCAACACCCGCTGCTGCAGCGAGCGGAACTTGTCCAGGGCCCGCTGCAGGTCGGGGCGCCGGATGGGCTTGAGCAGGTAGTCGATGCTGTGGGTTTCGAAGGCTTTGAACGCGTATTCGTTGTACGAGGTGGTGAAGATGACGAAGGAAGTCACTTCCACCTGCCGGAAGATCTCGAAGCACTGGCCGTCGCCGAGCTCGATGTCCAGCAGCAGGAGATCGGGGGCCGGGTGCTGCTGCAGGTACTCCACCGCGGACTGCACGCTGCGGCAGGTGCCGGTCACTTCCAGCGAAGGGTCCACCTCGGCCACGATCCGTTGCAGCCGCTCTGCGGCCAGGGGCTCATCCTCGATGATTAGCAGTTTCATGGGTTCCGGGTTTAAGTAAGGGAAGGGCTACGCGAAATTCGGTTTCCGTTTCCCCGATCGACACTTCGCCGCCGTCCACCAGCCGGTACCGCGATACGATGCCCGACAGCCCGAAGCCGTTCGAGGGCGGGGCGGTGCGCTTGCGGCGGAGCGTATTGGTCACCACCAGGCATTCGCCCTCGGTGCGGAGCTGCAGCTGCAGCGGGTGTGCCTCGGTAATCTCGTTGTGCTTGACCGCGTTCTCCACGAGCACCTGCAGGGCCAGCGGGGGCAGGCGGTAGTGCTCCAGCGCCGGGTCCACATCCACGGAGCAGCGGAACGCCGCGCCGAAGCGGGTGTGCAGCAGGTGGGTGTAGGACTGGAGGAACTGAAGCTCCTCGCGCAGCTCCGACAGCCGTTCCTCGCTGTTCTTCAGCAGGTAGCGGTATACCGAGGAGAGCTCTTCCACGAAGGCCTCCGCCTGCGGCGGGTTTTTGATGATCAGCGAGGAAAGGGTGTTGAGGGAGTTGAACAGGAAGTGCGGGTTTACCTGGGCCTGCAGGATGCGCAGGCGGCTCTGCGCATTCTCTTTCAGCAGGGCCTCTTTCTCCTGCTCCGACCGCACCGACAGGGTATAGGTATACAGTACTTCATAAGGGGCAATGACCAGGGCCGCCATCCACAGGGCCTGCAGGGCGTTTACCAGGGTTTCGGAAAGAAAGCTCAGCGGGCGGTCCATGAACAGGCGGTTCACCAGCGTGGAAGCGGTGATGAGCACCAGGGCCAGCACCGAGCAAAGGAAGTAGGCGGTCCAGATGCGGCGGCGCGTTTGCTGCAGGGCGGGGTATTTGCGCCGGGCCAGCAGCACGCACTGGCGGCCCAGCTCGAAGTTGAGCGTGATGAAGAAGGTGATCCGGGCCATCAAAGCCGCTTTGTCTGCCGTGAGGGGAGGCAGGAGGGCCTGTTGCCCGATGCCGCTGACAATGATCAGCACCAGGGGACTGATGATCCGGATTCCTGTATCGCTTCCTGAACGTGGCATAAAGTAAGTGTACCGCGTTTGGCGGTCCCTTCCGGGCCAAATGTACGGCAGAAGCAACAGGCATTTGTCCCTTCTGCGGACGGTTCAGGCAGGCTTTCGGCAGCTTCAGGAATGAAATTGCTCCGAAGGGGGTGCTGCCGTCCGATGTTCGCGATCTGAACCAAAACGAATTTTATGCAACCCTACTTCTGTACGCGCAAATCAGCCGCCGGTGTTCTGCGGCCTTTCCTTTTCTGCTTTCTGCTGCTGGCTGCCGGTCCGGCTTCCCGGGCCCAGGGACCTGATCCGAAAGCCGGTGCCCTGCTCGGGGAACTGATGCAAAAAGAGCACATTCCCGGGCTGGCCTATGCCGTAGTGCAGGGGGGTAAAACAAAATACCTGGGTACCCTGGGCCTGGCCCATATCCCGTTCCGCCAGCCCGTGACCCCGGAAACGGCCTTCCAGCTGGCGTCCTGTTCCAAGATCTACTGCGCCCTGCTGCTCGGCCGCCTCTTCGATGCCGGGCTGCTGCGCCCCGGCGACCGCCTGGGCAACCTCATCGATTCCGTACCGGAGGCGTGGAAAGACATTACCGTACGGCAACTGGCCGCGCACCAGTCGGGCCTGAAGTTCACCGATTTTTCCGGCGCCCGCACCGGCCGGGACGCCTATATCCTTGCCCGGAACCTGCCGCTGGAGTATACCCCCGGCACCCGCGACGGCTACCTGAGCGCCGACTACTGGGTGCTGCAGTACGTGATTGAAAAAACAACGGGCGGGTCGTACTACGCGGCGCTGCAGCGCTACGTGCTGGAGCCGCTGGGCCTGCGCCATACGTTTGTCAACAACCCGAAGCTCGGGGGCATTTCCGACCTCGACATCATCCCGCAGCAGGCGCAGGAGTACCACTGGTTCCCGGAAGACAGCACCCTGCGTATCTCGCAGATGTGGTTTACTTCCTCGGGCTATACGGCGGGTGGCATTTACAGCTCCGTTTCCGACCTGGCCCGGGTGGCCGAGGCGCTCGATGACGACGCTTTTCTCTCCCCGGCAGCAAAAGCCCTGCTGCGCACGCCGGTGCCCCTGGCGAACGGGAAGCCGGGTTCCTTCGGCCTCGGCTTCGTGGTCAACGAAAACTACCAGGGCCGGACGATCGTGGAGCACAGCGGCGGGCCCGCGCTGGCGGACTTCATCCGGTTCGAGAAGGAGCAACTAACCGTCATTGTACTCACCAACAACCGCGGGGTGTGGCCGTACCTCGGGAAGACGCTGGCGACGCTGTATGTGAAGGGGTTGGAACGGCCGGTATTGCCGAAGTGAGGCGATGTACGATGTACGATGTACGGTGTACGATGTGTTTACAGGTACCGCAGTATTCGCTTGACTGTTGCAGGGTTTCGCGCAGAGCTAACGGAGAAAAGGAGGAATCACAGATGGCGCTGATGGGGCGCTGATGACGCTGATAAATCCTCCAGCAGAGGGTTCTCCTTTGTGTTGGCCAGCGCACTCACTTTATCACAGATGGCGCAGATGAGTGAAGAGAGATAGCACAGATAAATCTTCTGTTAATGCGATCTCCATTGGGTGGTCCAGCGCCTTATTCCGCGTCAAACTGCAAACGCTTACTTTCTTCGGATGAGCAGCGGAATAGAAGCGCCCGCGCAGAAAAGTCCAACTATAGAACAAAAGCACGCTCTTCTATACCTAAGCCAAATCTCAATACCTAAAGTTTCTTCGTGCGCGCGGGCCGCCTGCCCACGCGGAGCGATTGGGCAGGCTTGAACTTTTTTGGTTCTTTTTTGCTTCAAGGCAAAAAAGAACAAGGAAGAACCTGCGGAGTGCCGCAAAAAAGAAAAACACTCCTGATGAGAAAACGCTCGCAGCTCGTAGCTCGAAGCTTGTAGCTTGCAGCTCGCCCTCCCCACACATACATAAATTATATAAACTAATGAAAACCAGCGTTCTCCCCGCTGGTTTTTTCAATGGTGCAACACAAACCATTTTTTGACCCTACCATTCATCCGTAAAAACCCGCGATTCCTGAAAAATATGGCCGGAAACTTTGGTAACGTAAATAGTTTCCATAGTTTTGCGCCCGATTTATGGAAGTGAAAGAACGCATTATGAAGAAGGCGGATGACCTGTTCAACCGCTATGGGATCCGCTCCGTTTCAATGGACGATATCGCCCAGCAGCTGGGCATGTCCAAAAAAACCCTTTATCAATACTATACCGACAAGGAAGAGCTGGTGGCCGCCGTGTTCACCGGCACCATGGAAGAGAACCGGCAGGGCTGCCTCCAGGACCAGGTATCGGCTGAAAACGCATTGCACGAGGTGTTCCTCGCCTTCGACCGGGTGCAGGACATGATGGCGCAGATGAACCCCGTGGTCCTCTTCGACCTGGAGAAATACCACCCGGCCGTGTTCCGCAAATTCATCGAATACAAGAACGGCTTCCTCTACGGCATGATCCGGTCCAATATCGAGCGGGGCATCCGCGAAGAAGTGTACCGCAGCGATTTCGATGTGGACATCATCACCCGGTTCCGCATTTCCTCCATCATGCTCTCCTTCAACAGCGACGTGTTCCCGAGCAACCGCAACAACGGCGTGCTCCACATCGAGCAGGAGATCCTGCACTTCTTCCTGCACGGGCTCTCCACGTCCAAAGGCGAAAAACTCATCCAGAAATACATTAACCAACGCAACAAAATTCAGGTCAGATGATACGGATCCTTAGCATAGCCTTTCTTTTCCTTTGCCTGGCGGCCCGGCCGGCAGCGGCGCAGCAGCGCCACGAACTGACGGCCCGGGAGGCCGTGGACTACGGGCTGAAGAACAACACGCTGGTGAAGAACGCCCTCCTGGACGTGGACATCCAGCAGCAGACCAACCGGGAGATCACCGCTTCCGCCCTGCCCAGCCTGAACGGCAATTACAGCAACACGGCCAACATCATTATCCCGACCAACCTGCTGCCGGGTGAGCTGGCCGGCCTGCCCAAAGGCACCTTTATCCCGGTGCGGTTCGGAACCACCTACAACCAGGGCATCGGCGTTTCCCTGCAGCAGCTGCTGTTCGACGGCCAGGTGTTCGTGGGTCTGCAGGCCCGGCGCGCCTCCATACAATTTGCCGAAAAAGCGGTGGATGTGACCGAGGAAAACATCAGGGCCAACATCTATAAAGTGTATTACCAGCTTTCGGCTTCCTCCAGCCAGCTGGCGATCCTGGATGCCAACATCGCCCGGATCCAGAAACTGGCCGACGACACCCGGAAGCTCTTCGAGAACGGCTTTGCCGAGCGCCTCGACATCAGCCGCCTGGAAGTGCAGCTCGCCAACCTGCAAACCGAAAAGAACAAGGCGGTCAACCAGATCAGCAACGGCTACTACGGGCTGAAGGTGCTGATGGGCATGCCCACCGAAGACACCCTGATCCTGACGGAGAAGATCTCCGAGACCGATATCCGCTCCGGTGTGCTCGATGCGCCGGCTTATGCGTTCAAGGACCGGCAGGAATACCAGTACGCCCTGCTGGGCAAAGAGCTGCGCGAATACAATGTGCGCCGCTACAAGCTGACGAAGTACCCCACCGTGGCGCTGGCCGGGGCCCTGAATGCCAACCGCATGTCGAACACCTTCGGGTTCGACGGCCGCTGGTTCTCCGGTTCCTACCTGAGCCTGAGCATCAATATGCCCATCTTCGACGGCTGGGCCCGGCAGGCCCGCGTGCAGCGCGCCCAGCTGGAGCTGCGCCAGGTGGAGAACAACATCCGCGACCTGGAGCTGACCATCAGCCGCGACGTGCAGGTGGCCCTGAATAATTACAACAACGCGCTGTCCACCCTGAACACCCAGCGCCGCAACATGGAGCTGGCCGAGCAGGTGTACAACCAGACGCGGCTGAAGTTCCAGGAAGGCATCGGGTCCAACACGGAGATTACCTCGGCGCAGGCCGACCTTCAGGTGGCGCAGAACAACTATATCCTGGCCCTGTACGATGCCAGCAATGCGAAAATCGATTTCCTCAAAGCCACCGGTAAACTGCAATAAACAGCCATCAAAACCAACCACTATAAACGAAACGATATGAAAAATAAACTGACCACCCTTCTGCTGGCAGGCCTGGCCCTCTTCGCCGCCTCCTGCGGCAGCGCCAACAAAGACGCAAGGGGAGACCTGAACGATAAGAAAGCGGAACTGAAAGAACTGAAGACCGAGCAGCAGCAGCTGAACGCAAAAATTGCCGGCCTCGAAAAAGAAATCGCCAAGCTCGACACGGGCAGCGCCGCTACGGCCGCACCGCCCAAGCTGGTGAAGCTGGAGCCGGTACAGTCGGAAAACTTTACGCACTACATCGACCTCCAGGGCCGGCTCGACGCCACCAATATTTCCTACGTGGCCCCGCCGAACGGACAGGGCGGCATCGTAACGGCCCTGTATGTTACGCAAGGACAGAGCGTACGCAAAGGCCAGGTGCTGGCGCGCCTCAACTCAGAGGTGCTGCAGCAGAACGTGGAGCCCCTGAAAGTGCAGCTGGCGGCCGCGGAAGATACCTACCGCCGGACCAAGAACCTCTTCGACCAGGGCATCGGCACCTACCAGCAGGTACTCACCGCGCAAACGCAGGTGGAAACCCTGAAGAAGCAGATTGCCGTGGTGCGCGAGCAGATCAGCCAGTTCACCGTAACGGCGCCCTCTTCCGGCGTGGCCGACATCGTGAATGTGCGTGTGGGTGAAATGTTCACCGGTACCACGATGACCGGTCCCCAGATCCGCATCGTGAACACCGGCAGCCTGAAGGTGATCGCCGATGTTCCGGAAAACTACCTCGGCCGCATCGGCGTGGGTACCAACGTACGGGTCACGCTGCCGAACCTGAACCGGGTACTGACCACGAAAGTGAACGTGGCCGGCAAGGTGATCGATCCGGCAAAGCGCACCTTTTACATCGAGGCTCCCGTGCCTTCCGATCCGGCCTTCAAGCCGAACCAGGTAGCCACCGTGCAGATCCAGGATTACGCCGCCGCCAACGCGGTGACCATCCCGGTGAACACGCTGCAGAACGACGACAAAGGCAAGTACGTGATGGTGGCCGCCACCGAAGGCGGCAAGCTCGTGGCCCGCAAGCGCTACGTGGTAGTAGGGGAACTGTACCAGGACCGGCTGGAAGTGAAGTCGGGCATCCAGGCCGGCGACCGCCTCATTACCGAAGGCTTCCAGAGCCTGTACGACGGACAGTCGATCACGGCCTGATGACCTATTCTTCCAACTGCCGGCAGATGGCCGGCCGGGAAGCTTCCCGGACCGGTCTCCGTTGCGCAACAATATCATAGCATCATGAGTGCATTAGAAAACTTCACAGGAAAAATCAAACACTTCGGGCCCACCACCTGGAGTATCAAGAACCGGACATCAATCTACCTCCTGATGGTGTTCGTGACGCTGGCGGGCATCTTCCAGTTCGTGACGCTGCCGAAGGAACAGTTCCCCGACATTGTTATCCCCAACATTTATATCCAGACGATCTATGCCGGTAACACCCCCCGCGACATCGAGAACCTGGTGACCCAGCCCATCGAAAAGCAGATCAAGGGCATCACCGGCATCAAGGTGAACAAGGTGACCAGCACCTCGCTGCAGGATTATTCGGCCATCATCGTGGAGTTCGATACCGATGTGGATACCGACGAAGCGCTGCAGAAGGTAAAAGACGCCGTGGACAAGGCGAAGGCCGACCTGCCCACCGACCTGACCGAAGAGCCGATGGTACTGGAAGTGAGCCTGGCCGAGCAGCCGATCATGTACGTGAACCTCAGCGGTGAGTTCGACGCGGTGCGGCTGAAAGCCTATGCCGACGAAATGCAGGACCGCCTCGAAGAGCTGCCCCAGATCAACCGCGTGGATATCGTGGGCGCGCCCGAGCGCGAGTTCCAGATCAATGTGGACAATACCCGGATGCAGAGTGCCGGCATCACCTTCGACGACATTGCCGGTGCGGTGTCCCGCGAGAACCTCGACATCTCCGGCGGCCAGCTGGAGGTGGGCAACATGCGCCGCAACCTGCAGCTAAAAGGTCAGTTCAAGACCTTATACGATATCGAAGGCATCGTGGTACGCAACACCTCCGGCTCAGCCATCTACCTGCGCGACATTGCCGAGGTAAAGGATACGGTGCGCGAGCGCGAAAGCTACG
>DATAGL010000570.1:0-3758 GCA_036263755.1 Chitinophagaceae bacterium
GCCGTTGCGGCAGGTACGCTGATCGGCGGACCGCTGAGCGACCGCTTTGGCCGTAAAGTAGTGATCTGGATTTCCATTCTCGGAGCAGCGCCTTTTACGCTCCTGTTGCCGCATGTCAACCTGTTCTGGACAGGGGTGCTATCGGTACTGATCGGGGTCATTATCGCCTCAGCATTTTCAGCGATCCTGGTCTATGCGCAGGAACTGATCCCGGGAAAGGTAGGGATGATCTCGGGGTTGTTCTTTGGACTGGCGTTCGGCATTGCCGGCATCGGGTCGGCTGCCATCGGTTACCTGGCGGACCATACCGGCATTCTGCATGTGTTCCAGGTCTGTGCCTTTCTTCCGCTGATCGGTGTACTGACGGCTTTCCTGCCGAACGCGCGGCGAAAATGAAGCAGGAAAAGAATGGCCAACCATTGAATCAGGGACGGTTGCTTTGCAGCCCGACCATGTCACTCCTGCTGCATCCCTATGGTGGTCGTGCCGGATGAACCCGCGTACACGGCTCTGCCCGGGGGCTATATCGCGAACCCTGCCTGGGTTATCCTAACAGCAGGCTTCCCCACCTCCCGTCAACCGGTTTCCCCAAATTTTGGGCGGTGGTGCGGTTTGGCATGGTTTTTAAACTTTTTTTCTCAAAATGTGAGTTATGGAAATGCGTAACGACCCAAGCAGCAACAAAAGAAGAAGAAAGATTATCAGCAAAGGCCCTGAACTGGTACGCTCCGTAAAGCCCGGCCAGTCTTCCGCCGTCGTGTATGTACGGGAACAATCCCCGAGCCCCGCTTCTTTCTGGAGAGCTTAATTTAAGAAGTCATTCGTCCGGAAACCACAGCGTAAGGAAGTTCCACGCTGCGCCGCCAGGCATGCAGGTTCGCTGCATCACGGATTCCGGTTCTCCAGTAAATCACCAATCGCAATTTCTTCGAGGTACGGCTCCAGGAGCTCCGTGTCTTCAAAGCAGCGGATCCCTTCCAGTTGCTGATCGTACGGATGGTACACCACTTCCGCATAGAACCCGCAGATCTGGTAGAGCAACAGGCGCCTGCGCCCTTCGTACCGCGTGCCCAGGCATACGCCGGCCTGGTACAGGATCCGGTATTGTTCCTCTGTGCTCCGGTGCACGAAATCGGGGTAATACATGCAGGTAAGATACCGCACTGCCGGTGCGGGTCAATACCGGGCATTGGGTATTGATTCCGGACACAGCGTACCGTTATTTGATGGCCTGCTGTTGAATCAGCCTGCACAGGCATGCATCATTACTGTACCGGGATGATGCATGCCTGCAGCAGCCCGCGTTCCGCCTGTTTGCAGGGAACAATTCTCCGTGATTCTCCCTTCCCCTGCTTATCTTCATCTTTTGCAAACAACTGAAGCATGGCATTACTGGAGAAACAACTCGTTGTTAAAACATCTACCCTGCCGAATGCAGGTAAAGGATTGTTCACCCGCAAGGCCATTCCGAAAGGCACACGCATTGTGGAATATAAAGGACGGATCACCACCTGGGATAAAGTAAAGGACGACAGCTCCAACGGTTACATCTTTACCGTAACCAACGACCACGTTATCGATGCACTGCCGTACAAAAAGGCGCTTGCCCGCTTTGCCAACGATGCCCGCGGCCTGGTGCGCATCAAAGGCATTACCAATAATTCCGAATACATCATCGACGACCGGAAAGTATTCATTGAGTCCATCCGCGAGATTCCGGCCGGCGGCGAAATACTGGTCAGCTATGGCAAGGAGTACTGGGACGTCATCCGCGCCAACATCCGTGCGGAAAAAGAACAGTCGAAAAAAGAGGCACAGGGAAAAAGCAAGGCAGGAAAGTCCTCATCCAAAACAAAATCCCGGACAAAGAAGAAAGCCGGCAGGTAACGGGTGAAGCGCTGAAGTACTCAACGCGTTGCCGGTAACTGCTGTACCAGCAATAGATAAAAGCGTGCACAGGATCAATGTTCAGGAACTCCGTTTGCCTGGACATTTTTTTTGCTGCCTGCCTGCATTAGTATTGCGGGACAGGGAATGGGTGCACCCCGGAACACACCCTTCGTTCTATTTTTTTCCCTGCTGCTACAGGTTTTCTTTATCCACACTACGGGAGAACGGGTAATTCCGCTACAAAAATGGGACGACCGGGTCATTTACCGGCGAACGGTTTCTACCTTTTCCTTCTAACGCCGATCCTGCTTTATGAATACACCCTCCATTGCCGTGCTGTATGTACGGAACGAACGCCTTTCCGATGACCGCCTCAAGCGATACCTGGATCAGGGTTATGTGGTCAGTCATATCCAGAAAAAACAGGTGGCTTCGGAAGCCACCGTTACCCGCTACCTCCTGGAAAAGCGGGAGCCGTATGCTCCGGCGCCCTGATCACTCACCGGCTGCACGCCCTTGGATTGCCATACCCGATCTTTGCACTTGAGCAGCTGTGCATTTATTCGTATTTTATTGTATGAATAAACGATCGCTGCTCCTTCTTCCATTTATCTTATGGGCATTGCTGCTGCAGGCCCAGTCCGACTCCACATTTGCCGAGCGCCTGGGTTTTCCGCGCGGAGCGAAAGTCCTTATCCTCCATGTGGATGATGCAGGCATGTCTTTCGACTCCAACGAGGGTACGCGGCGGGCACTCACCGAAGGTGCCGCCAACTCCTGCTCGGTGATGATGACCTGTCCCTGGGTTCCGGGGTTTCTCCGGTTTTTGAAGGACCATCCGAAAGTGGATGCCGGGTTGCACCTGACCCTGACGTCGGAATGGAAATCCTACCGGTGGGGGCCCCTCGCGGGAAAGCCGGCCGTGCCCGGACTGGTGGATAGCCAGGGTGCCCTGTGGCCGGCCGTGGCCGATGTGGTACGGAGTGCCTCTCCGGAAGAAGTGGGTAAAGAGATCCGCGCCCAGCTGGAACGGGCCCGCGCCATGGGCTTTGAGCCCACGCATTTCGACAGCCATATGGGTACGCTATTTGCCACGCCCGCCTTTCTGCAGCAGTACCTGCGCCTGGGTATGGAGGAACAGATCCCCGTCATGTTCCCCGGCGGACATGCTACCCTGATCGGCGCCCAGAACGGTCTTTCGCCGGTACAGCGCGCCGAGCTCAAGGCGGCCGGCACCCTGCTCTGGAATGCCGGATTGCCCGTACTCGACGACCTGCACAATGCCACGTACGACTGGCAGCCGCCGCGCCTTCCCGTCCCGGCCAATTATAAATCTGCCCGCTATATTGCCGCACTGAAGGAACTGAAGCCCGGGCTCACAATGATGATCATGCACTGTACGGCCCCTACGGAAACATTTCACCATATTTCCGATTCCGGCCCTTCCCGCCGTGCCGACCTGGAAGCAATGCTTGATCCTGCTTTCCGCCAGGCCCTGCAACGCGAAGGCATCGTGCTGACCACCTGGCGCGAGCTGTTGCAGCGCAGGCAGGGCACAAAGTAGCGGACGAACCGTGCACCGCTGTCGGCGCAACGTGTGTGCTATTCGCAAGGAAAGCCGGAGGGATCCGGACCTTTACAGGGGGTACCGGACCCGGCACCTTTATATCAATCGGGCTGATCCATCAGGATACGTACTGAGATTGAATAAGGGTATTTTCTTAAAAAATTTTAGCCCTGATATTTGGTTTTGAAAGGAGAACCCTTACCTTCGTTTCAGTTTTCATAGGGTACGGATTAAAAAAGGGCTAAGGTTTCAACCTTGGCTCTTCTTTTTTCAGCCACTCCCGTTCCCAGGTTCTCCTCCA
>DATAGL010000571.1:0-6404 GCA_036263755.1 Chitinophagaceae bacterium
CTGGTTGCGTGCGCCGATCAGTCCCAGCACGATCCCGTCCTGGGGTCGCTTCCGGTTCACCGAACCCAGGGCTGCAGCCGGGGTCAAACCAATGCCTGCCGCGGCTGCCAGCCGGGTGGTATCGCGTATAAACTGTCTTCGGGAAGTCATTACCGAATGTACCGAATTTAGATAAGCAGGTGACCTGGGGTGGAGGGATTTACGAGGTACGATTTACGATGTACGATGTACGATGTACGGTAAGCAGCGGGTGGATTTTTATTGACGATTGACGATTGACGATTGACGAATCGATGATTGTCCTGTATAGAGAATCCGGCGTTTCTGTTTTTGGAAATGCTTTATCCTTGACAGGGTGTGCCGCAACAACGCTCGCAGCTCATGGCTCTAGGCTCGCAGCTCTCCGCCCGCGATGCTCCTCCTTTCCGAAAAGTAGTATCTTGATTCCATGCGTTGGATCAAACGTTTGTTCTGGGCAGGTACACTCCTTTTGTTCGCCGTACTGGTTGCGGTGTATGCGAGCCACCGGGCCGTGGAGGAGGAAGCGCGCGGGCGGTTGTACGACCGGGCGGAAACGGTGCCGTTCCGGAAGACTGGCCTCCTGCTGGGTACTGCCAAAAGACTGACCGGCGGGCAGGCAAACCCCTACTACACCTACCGGATCGAAGCTGCTGCAGCCCTTTACCGGGCCGGCAAGATCCGTTACCTGATCGTCAGCGGCGACAACGGACAGAAATCCTATAACGAGCCCGGAGATATGCGGGCCGACCTGATGGCGGCAGGAGTCGACTCGGCAGCGATCTACCTGGATTATGCCGGTTTCCGGACCTTTGATTCCATGGTGCGCCTGAAGGAAATCTTCGGCCAGGACAGCGTGACCGTTATCTCGCAACCATTTCATAATGCCCGCGCGGTGTACATTGCCCGCAAGGAAGGGATATCCGCCATCGGTTTCAATGCCCGCGACCCGGACCAAAGCTTCGGCTGGCGGGTGCAGCTGCGGGAAAAAGGAGCCCGCGTCAAGCTGTTCCTGGATTACATGTTCGGGCAGGAGCCGAAATTCGGAGGGCCCAAGGTGAAGGTGGGAAAGTGAGGTGTTTGGTGTTTGTGGTTTATGGTTTGTGGTTTTGGGTTGGATTACGGGATTCCCGTTTCGCGCAGAGCGAAGGAGGAAAGGAGGACATGGAGCAATAACCCATTCGCACCTTTTCAAGTGAGCCCTGCCCGCAACCCTGCCACAATTTGCAGTAACTTCAAATGTCAAGGAAACTCCAGACTCCAGACTCCAGACTCCAAACTCCAGACTCCAAACCACAAACCTTAAACCTTAAACTATAACCACTCCATGCCCCGCTCCCTCCTTCCCTTCCTGCTGTTCCTTGCCGCCTGCACGCACGGTCCTTCCGGCGACCTGAACCGGGTGGACACCGTGCAGACGCCCGGGGGGCAGACGCTGTACCTGCCGGCGCCCTATGCCACGCCATCGGCACAGAAGGCCAGTACCGTTGTCGGATGGCCGGCGGGTAAAATGCCGGTTGCCCCGGAGGGATTTACCGTGCGGAAGTTTGCCGGCGAACTGCAATATCCGCGGTGGTTTTATATGCTGCCGAACGACGACGTGCTGGTGGCCGAAGCGGCTACGGAAAACAGCGCCAACCGGATCACGCTTTTCCGTGATACGGATGGCGATGACCTGCCCGACCTGCGCACCGTTTTCCTGCAGAACCTGAAGCAACCCCTGGGCATGCTGCTGCTGGGTACCACCTTTTACGTGGCCCATACCGATGGCGTGTACACGTATCCGTACCAGCCCGGACAAACATCCATAACCGCTGCCGGACAACGGATCCTCTCTCTTCCGGCCGGGGGATACAACAACCACTGGACCCGCAACCTGCTGGCCCGCAGGGATGGGAGTAAAATCTATGTCTCTGTGGGCTCCGGCGGCAACAACGGTGAGCAGGGAATGGAGCATGAAGTGCGCCGGGCCAATATCCTGGAGATCAATCCCGACGGCACCGGTGAGCGCATCTTCGCCTCCGGCCTGCGCAACCCTGTGGGCATGGCCTGGGCTCCGGGAACCGAAACCCTGTGGACGGCCGTTAATGAGCGCGATGGCCTTGGGGATGAACTCGTACCCGACTACCTGACTTCGGTACAGGAAGGCGGGTTTTATGGCTGGCCTTACGCCTATTTCGGCCCGCTGGAAGATCCGCGGATGCGGGGGCAGCCGGGGCTGGTGGCCCAAACCCTTGTCCCGGACATTTCCCTCGGCGCCCATACCGCCTCCCTGGGACTGGCATTTGATGAAGGCAATCAGTTACCGGGAAAATACCGGGGAGGGGCTTTTATCGGCCAGCACGGCTCCTGGAACAGCGCCCGGCAGGTAGGATACAAAGTAGTCTTTGTTCCTTTCCTGAACGGCAGGCCTTCCGGCCCTCCCCAGGACTTCCTCACCGGGTTCACAACTGGTCAAGGCTTACAGGTGTATGGACGACCCGCCGGAGTAGCCTTTACCCGCAGCGGCGGCCTGCTGGTGGCGGACGATGCGGGTAATACGGTTTGGCTGGTAACGGCGGATTAGGTATGGATGGATGAGTTTGAGGTTTAAGGTTTCGGGTTTAAAGTTTGTGGTTGGTGGTTTGAGGTTTATGATGATCCCCTTTTCAACCATTCAACTTATCAATGGATCAACTTTTAAGTGCGCTAACGCTACTTGCCCGCAAACAATTTTTTCATTGGTTTCGGTCCCATGACGAAAAGCAAAGTGCCCCCGCCGGTGATGGCGCTGTGGTGCAAAACGGGTTGCTCCAGGGGCTTTCCGTTCAGGAGCACTTGCTGGACATAAACGTTCTTATCTTTCTGGTTTTTCGTATCAATGGTAAAGGTCTGGCCGTTTTCCAGTTGAATGACCGCCTTGCGCACAGCCGGTGCCCCGATGGAATAGGCATCAGAACCCGGGGCTACCGGGTAAAAGCCCAGGGCGGAAAAGAGGTACCAGGCGCTCATCTGTCCGCAGTCATCATTGCCGCCCAGGCCGTCGGGCGCTGCCTGGTATTGTTTCTTCAGGATCATGCGCACCCGCTCCCCTACTTTCCAGGATTGTCCGGTCCAGTTATAGAGATAAGCTGCATGGTGGGCCGGTTCGTTGCCGTGCACATAGTTGCCGATGATGCCCTCCCGGGTAATGTCTTCGGTTTCGGCAAAGAACTCGTCGGGCAGGTGCATCGTGAACAGGGAATCCAGGTGCCGGTCAAAAACCGTTTTCCCGCCCATCAGGGCGATCATGGCCTCCGGGTCGTGGGGTACGTACAGGCTGTAGTTCCAGGCATTGCCTTCGATAAATCCCTGGTTGTGCGTGCTCAGCACATCGAACTCTTTCTTGAACTGGCCGTTCGTCAGCTTCGGACGCATGAAGCCAACCGAGGCATCATACACCTGTTTCCAGCTCTGC
Source organism: Chitinophagaceae bacterium (assembly GCA_036263755.1). Lineage (GTDB taxonomy): Bacteria > Bacteroidota > Bacteroidia > Chitinophagales > Chitinophagaceae > Flavisolibacter. The sequence continues at coordinate 3,455 of DATAGL010000571.1, forward strand.
GCCCGCTTGCTGAATTCCTCGTACAGGTCGGGCCGGTTCAGGCGTTTCGCCAGCTGCGCAATGCACCAGTCGTCGTAGGCATATTCCAGCGTTTTGGATACGGAGGAACCGCTGCGGTCTTCGGGCACATAGCCGAGTTTCATATAATGATCCAGTCCGTCGAAATATTTGGTGCGGGCGGTCTGCACACAGGCTTCCAGCGCCTGGGCGGCATCAAACCCGGTGAGCCCTTTGGCCACGGCATCGGCTATCACCGATACGCTGTGGTAGCCGATCATGCACCAGTTTTCGTTGGCATAATGCGACCAGACCGGCAGCATCCTGTGCACACTTTGCTGCTGGTGGGCCAGCATGGAGCGCACCATGTCGCGGTTGCGCGTGGGCTGCAGCAGGTTGTACAGCGGGTGCAGGGCCCGGTAGGTATCCCAAAGGGAAAAAGTAGTGTAGTTCGTAAAGCCCTCGGCGCGGTGCGTATTGCCGTCCAGGCCGCGGTACTCGCCGTTCACATCCATATAGGTGCTGGGTGCAATGAACGCATGGTAGAGGGCCGTATAAAAATTCGTATAGTCTTCCGGCGTGTCCAGTTCGGCCGCCACTTTACCGAGTTCCCGGTTCCATTGTGCCTGCCCTTCTTCCTTTACCCGGTCGAAATTCCAGTGCGGGATCTCCGCGCGCAGGTTCTCCAGCGCATTGGCCGTGCTTACCGGTGACAGGGCAAACTTGACCAGCACTTCTCCTCCTTCTTTTGCATCAAAATCAAAATGGGCCCGCAGCTGGGCGCCGGCGGCCTCCGGGAAATTGTGCTCCTGGTCGAACCGGCGCCAGAACCCGCGGTATACGCCGGGCTTGCCGAAGTTCTTTACGCCATAAGACCGAACCGGTTTGGAAAAGGTCATGGCAAAGTACACCGTACGGGTACGGGCCCACCCGGCTGTCTGTCGGTAGCCGGTGACCAGCGTATCGTTCTCCACGCGCAGGAATGTCCATACATTCTTGTCTGCATGGTTGTAGATGCCGTGCATCAGGTCAAGGATGATATGCGCCGAATCCGCTTTGGGAAAGGTATAGCGATGGAAGCCGGTACGGGTGCTGGTGGTCAGCTCCGCGCGGATGTTGTGGTCCTGGAGTTGTACCTGGTAGTAATTGGGCTCCGCCTTTTCCTGCGCATGGGTGTAGCGTGAACGGTAACCGCTCTCGGGCCGGTCTTCGGTACCGGGGTTGAGCTGCAGCGCCCCCGTGGTGGGCATAATGAGGAAGTCGCCCAGGTCCGAATGACCCGTACCGCTGAAATGCGTATGGCTGAAGCCAACAATGGTGGGGTCGTCGTACTGGTAGCCCGCGCAGTATTTGTACACGTCCTTGTTATAGCGGCCGTTCATTTCATAGGGAATGGTGTCGGTATCGGGACTCAGCTGCACCGCACCAAAGGGCACGGTGGCCCCGGGAAAGGTATGGCCCATCTTGGCCGTGCCGATGAAAGGGTTCACATAGCGGGTCAAGTCCTGGGCGTTACCACAAAGTACAGCCGACAGGCAAAGAGGCAGAAACAAAAAGCGCATAGTTCGTTTTTGGAACAGGGAATTTAAAATGCTTACAGGGCAGGTGCAGCCGCATAGGCCTGCCAGTTTTCGTCCAGCGTTTTACCGGTCAGTTCTTTCCAGGTTTCTGCGGTGTAGGTATGCTTGCGCAGCGCTGCATCCAGTTCATCCACCAGGGTCGGCCGGACGTTCTTCACCATCCAGGCCAGGAAGCGCGCGGTAATGCGGTAGCTGTTGGCATAGGAATGCTTCGGATCGAATGCGGGGAGTGCCCACCCGGAGCCCTGGTTGTTCACACCCATCTGGTAGCGCACATAGTCGGCAATGCCTTCCGTGAGCCAGCCCGGGCCGGTGGAACGGCCGTAAGATTGCACGATGTGCATGTCTTCGTGCGTCACTACGTCGATGTCGTTGGGATTGCGCCGGAACCAGTCGGGGTTGAAGCGCACGCGGCCCCGGGCAGCTTCCGCCACGCCGGTGTATTCGGGATCGATGAAAAAGGTGACCCGGCGGGTGGCGTTCGGGTTGAAGCGCTTTACCTGTTCGGGGTACACGGTAAAATGCGTTTCGATCAGCCGGCGTTTCAGCGCGGTATCGAAATCCTTTTTACGGTTGATGAAAACGAGGGTGAAGCCGTTGCGCGTCACCGAATCAATGGCCTCGAAGGTGGTCGGCACATCCGGTGTGGTCTGCGGCAGCAGGGTGTACTGCGGCTGCTCTTTGGACAGCGAGTACGGCGCAGCCACATCGGAAATACCGCGGGTCGTATTGGGCTGCGCACCCATTGTAAAGCGGAGGGCACCGCCTTTCATCAGGTCGGAATGACCGATCCAATTCTTGTTATGCACCGCACCGTTGAATTGGAGGTTCTGTACGTATACGTTTTTGGCGGAATTGGCGGGCGCTTCGATCACCAGCTTCTTACCGTTCTCCAGGCTCACGGTTACTTTTTTGAACAGCGGGGCACCGAGCACATACTGGTCCACACCGGGGCAGACCGGGTAGAAGCCGAGGGCAGAGAATACGTACCAGGCTGAAGTCTGACCATTGTCCTCATCCCCGCAGTAGCCGTCCGGCGTCGGGGCATACAGGCGGTCCAGCGCCTGGCGGACCCAGTACTGTGTCTTCCAGGGCTGACCGGCATAGTTGTACAGGTAGATCATGTGCTGGATCGGCTGGTTGCCATGAGCGTACTGGCCCATGTTCATGATCTGCATCTCGCGGATCTCATGGATCACGCCGCCGTAATAGCTTTCATCATACACCGGCGGCAGGTTGAATACGGAATCCAGCATGGCCGTGAACATCTTCTTTCCGCCCATCAGTCCGATCAGGCCTTCCACGTCGTGGAATACGCTCCAGGAGTAATGCCAGGAGTTGCCTTCCGTGAAAGCATCCCCCCATTTGAACGG
>DATAGL010000572.1:0-8368 GCA_036263755.1 Chitinophagaceae bacterium
CGAGGACAGCCACCGCCTGCTGCTTTCCCGCCTGCTGGACCTGCCCACGTTCGGACTGCTGCACAAGTGCGCCGCCGCCGAAGAGTACAGCCAGGCCCTGGAAGCCGTGCGGTACGGCAAGGTGTTTTACTGCCGCGAGACCCTGCAGTGCATCCTGCCCCGGTTCCACCAGCCGGCGCGCCGGCACACGGATCACTCGGCCCGTTTCACGCGCCGGGAAAAAGAGATCATTCACCTTATCTGCGAGGAATGCACCGCCAAGGAAATCGCCGACCGCCTTTCCTTAAGCAAGCGCACGGTGGAGAACCGCAAGAACCGGATCCTGGAGAAAATGCAGGCCAAGAACATTGCCGGCATGGTGGCGTATGCGTACAGGCATAATCTGGTGGGGGAGGAAGTGGCGGAGTTTGGGAATTAGGTGTTAGTTGATCGGTTGAATGGTTGAAAAGTTGATAAGCAGCAGTTACCTTATCTGTGTTATCCCGCCTGCATCTGCATTTGAACCACTAAGACACGAAGGCACAAAGGCGCACAAAGAGAGAAGTGGAGATAGAGACCGTTCGATGTACGATGTACGATGTTGGAGTACGGTTCTTTACATAGGTATCCTATCTGCGTTATCAGCGCCTTGCCTGCTCCTCGTTCATTCCGTACCTTCATCAGCGTCATCAGCGATTCATCTGCGATTGCTTTGCGTTAAATTAAAGTAACAAGTTGCGTACGCTGCCCTACTTGTAAACACATCGTACACCGTACATCATACATCGTACATCCAGCCTACGTTCCGTAAATTCATTCTATGAGTCAAACTCCTTGGTTCCAGCGGACCTTTGATTTTTCTTCAGAACAGAACATCTTTCCTTCCATTGTGGAGCGGCTGGCGGGTACGCCGGTGCGGCTGGAATATAAACTGCGCGGTCTTTCCCCCGAAGTGCTTACCCGGCAGGTGAACGGCACCTGGAGCATCAAGGAAAACATCGGCCACCTGACCGACCTGGAGCCTTTGTGGCAGGGAAGGCTCGAAGACATCCTGAACGGGGCACCCGAGCTGCGGCCCACCGACCTGCAGAACCGGCGCACCACGGAGGCCGGGCACAATAACAAGCCGCTGGAGGAGCTGCTGCGGGAATTCACCGAAGTCCGCACCTACACCCTCCGGCTGCTGAAAGAAGTGACCGAAGAGCAAGTCTTCCGCTCCGCCCTCCACCCCCGCCTCAAAACCCCGATGCGCACGATGGATCTCTTTCTCTTCGTGGCGGAGCATGACGATCACCACCTGGCGCGGATTACGGAAATCATAACCGTGGATTAGCACGATTGAATAGGGATTAGCGGGATTTGGATTCAGGGATTTATGGTATCGCGCAGAGCTAAGGAGAAAAGGAGGGATGAAAAACTTTTCTATTTTGAGCCTTGTGTATTGAATATTGATTATTGCATATTTTCCTCCCTACTGCATCAGCAAATACAATCCGCCCGCGATCGCCGCTCCGATAAACGGCCCGAGCACCGGGATCCAGGCATACCCCCAGTCAGAAGAACCTTTTACCGGCAGGATCGTGTGCATCAGGCGCGGACCGAAATCGCGCACCGGGTTGATGGCGTAGCCGGTGGTGCCGCCCAGCGAAAGGCCGATGGCCCAGACAAGGAAGGCTACGGGCAGGGCGCCGAGCGAGCCCAGTCCGAGCGGCGTGGGAAGCTCGGTACGGATCTCCGCATCGGTGAAATAAAATACCACGAACACGAGCACGAAGGTGCCGATGATCTCGCTCAGCAGGTTGAAGCGCACATTGCGGATGGCCGGTCCCGTGCAGAAGACCGCCAGGCAGGTGCCCTGTTCCTCGGTGCAGTCGAAATGCTCCTTGTATACCAGCCAGGCCAGCACCGCCCCGATCATGGAACCCAGGAGCTGGGCCAGCACATACATACCCACATCCGCCCAGGCAAACTTGCCGGCCACGGCGAGGCCCAGCGTCACGGCCGGGTTCAGGTGCGCTCCGCTGTGCGGTCCGGCAATCACCACGCCTACAAACACGGCCAGCGCCCAGCCGGTGGTAATCACCATCCAGCCGCCGGCATGGCCCTTCGTATTCTTCAAAATGGTGTTGGCCACCACCCCGTTGCCGAGGAGGATGAGGATGCCGGTACCGGTGAGTTCTGCAAGGAAAGGGGACATAGAGGGTTTGTAGTTTGTGGTTTGTGGTTTGGAGTTGGGTACGTTCCAGGGTTCACGGGTTCACAAGTTTACGGGTTCGTTTTAAATAACCGCAGGCATTCTTCCATTTGAGCCTTGAATATTGAAAATTGAATATTGCTTATTTTCTTCTTACAAACTTTTCAACTTCTCAACCGGTCAACTACGCCACCGCTTCCTGCTGAAGAAATAGCCGCTCACAGTCCCAGTATCCGCAGGAACGCTTCTTTGTAATTGCTGCCGATGGGTATTTCCTGCCCGCCGATGAACAGGCGGTTGCCTTCAATGTGGCTTATCCGGTCTTTGTTGACGATAAAGGACCGGTGCACCCGGACGAACTGGGCGGCCGGCAGCTGTTCCTCCAGCCCGGAAAGCGTCATGACCGGGAGCAGCACGCCCCCGTCGGTCACCAGGCGGGTGTAATTGCCGCGGGCTTCGGCATAAAGCAGGTCGGCCGGATGCAGGGGAAAGATCTTGCCGTCGGCCCGGATGAGCAGGGTGGATGGGGCCTGCGGAGGGTCTTCCTTAACCGGGGCCGCCGGCTGCAGGCGCTCCCGCGCTTTATCCACCGCCACAATGAACCGCTCGAAAGAAAAAGGCTTCAGCAGGTAGTCGCAGGCATTCAGGTCGAAGGCATCCACGGCGTACTCTTTATAGGCAGTGGTAAAAATCACCTGCGGCGGCTGCTTCAGGGTCTTCAGAAAGGCAATGCCGTCCAGCACCGGCATGTTAATATCCAGGAACAGCAGGTCCACCGGCTGACGGGCCAGCAGTGCCTTCGCCTCGAGGGCATGGCCGCAGTCGGCCACCACCTGCAGTTCCGGGAGGTGCGCGCAATACGTGCGGATAATGTCGCGGGCGATCGGCTCGTCATCTACGATCAGGCAATGAATGGGGTTCATGTTCCCGGATGTTTAGTTGCAGGGTGGCCGTGTATGTGCCGTTTTTGGCCTCCAGCATCAGTGCGTGCCGGTCCGGATATAGCAGTTGCAATCGCTTCCGTGCGTTTTTCAGTCCCAGTCCTCCTTCCCTGCCTCCCTGCCGGGCACGGGGCTCGCTGCCTTCTGCAAAGGAATTACGGACCGAAAACAACAGGGTTCCCTGCCACAGCTTCAACTCCAGCTCAATATACACTTCCTTGTCCGTTGTATTCCGGGAATGTTTGAAGGCATTTTCAATAAAAACGATCAGCAGCATCGGTGCGATCTTCAGCTCCTTACCGGTGACCTCCTCGATGGCCGTTTGCAGCTGCAGCCGGTCGCCCATGCGGATCTTTTCAAATTCAATATAGTTGCGGATGTAGTTCAGTTCATCGGCCAGCGGCACCCACAGCTCTTTGGCATCGTATACCGAGTAGCGCAGCAGTTCGGAAAGCTTCAGCAGCAGGGGCGGGATGAGCTGGTGCTGCGTCAGCGAAAGCCCGTACAGGTTATTGAGCGTGTTGAAGAGGAAATGCGGGCTCAGTTGCGATTGCAGCAGCTGCAGCTCGCTCCGGCTGTGGGCCACGGCGGCCCCGGCTTGCTCCAGCTGCCGGGCCACCGATATGCGGGTCAGCCGCACCAGCAGGCCGGTGGCGGTGCTGAGCATGAGAAAGGGCAGCCAGAAAAGGAGCAGGTTGAGCGCCGGCCATCGTTCCAGGGGAAAATCGGCATGCACGAACAGCCACAGCAGGAGGACCAGCATCATCACCGCCAGCGCGGTCAGCACAGGCTTGAAATCGCGGATGGACTTCCCCCAGTGCCGGCCCATTACCCAGCCGATGTAAAAGCAACCGAAAAAGCTGAGCGTCGCCGCTACGGCCAGCTCTTCGATCTCCTGGCGCGTGACTGCTTCGATATAGTACAGGGCCGCCCAGTAAACGGGCACCGCCGCGAACAGGCAGATCCATAAAAAAGTCTTGTTATCCGCTTTCGATACGGCCAGGGGTTGTTGCGCGGGCACTCCGATCATGGAACGGGATTTCCTGCAAATATGGCGAAGGGAAACGGCAATGACGGGCCTGCAGGATGGAATCCCCGCATCCGGTGACGAATCCCGCTTGGGCAGGGACGAACCGCCCGGACCCGTCCAGGTCCTTTTCCGTCCGCGCACGGAGGCGTTTCGTCATAATAACTTCCGCAGCCCGGGGTACCGGGCAACCTTTGGTGAAACGATCAATTGTTTCACCTGCCAGCACCCCTTTATGATGAAACCCCTTTACGCCACACGCTGCCTCCTCCTCTGCCTCCTGTTCTTTTGCTGCTCCGTGCATGCTGGTGCCCAATCCGCCCGGCGCACGCTCAGCGGCACCGTTACCGACTCCGCTTCCGGCCAGCCCATCGAAGGGGCTACCGTGGGTTACGGCACCGGTGCGCAGCCCTCTTCCGTTTCGGTGCTGACGCAACCGGATGGTTCGTTCCGGATGGACGTGCCCCTGGCTGCCGATGGGGGGCTGCTCGTTTCTTCTGCCGGCTACCGGCCCGCCCGGGTGCCCCTGGCCCAGGAGAAGGGGGAGAGCGGGCTGTTGCAGCTGGGCCGCATCGCCCTGGTCCGCGACACTACGGTGCTGTCGGCCGTAGTGGTGCGGGCGCAAAGGTCCGCCGTACGTTTTGAAGCCGATAAAGTAACCTACGATGCGGAGGCAGACCCCGACAGCCGCAGCAGCACCGTGCTGGAACTGATGCGCAAAGTGCCTTATCTGTCGGTCGACGGCAGCGGAAACATTCTGCTGAACGGCAGCACCCAGTTTCGGGTGTTGATCAACGGCCGGCCTTCCGGCATGGTGGAACGCGACCCCGTTGCGATCCTGCGCAACATGCCGGCCTCCTCCATCAAAAGCATCCAGGTCATCACCGCTCCTTCGGCCCGGTATGAAGCGGAAGGACTGGCCGGCATCATCAACATCATCACCCACAAGCGGGCCGCCGAGGGATACAACGGCACGGTGAATGCGGGCTTCCGCGGACCGGCCGGTGGTCCGGCGGCCGGCGGATCCTTCACCTTCCGGCGCGGTAAATGGACCATCAACAGCTATGCAGGCGGCGGTCTTCAGCAAAACCCCGGGGTGCAGGGCACCAACCGGCGCATCGCCCTGCTGGGCACCGGTCATATGCTCGTCCAGCAATCGGAATCTTCGGAAAAAGGCAGGCAGGGATATGCGGGTACGGAATTCAGCCTGGAAGCGGACAGCCTGAACCTCGTATCGGCGCAGGTGAACACCGGCCGCAGCCGGCGCAGCAGCCGGCAGGCGCTCACCACCAGCAGCAGCGAACACCCCGATCCCGAAAGCCGGTTACAGCAGGGGCGCAATGGGGGCACCAGCCTGGATGCAGGCATCCATTACCAGCGTGGATTCCGCAACAGCAAGGATCGCCTGCTCACGGTTTTTTACCAGTACAGCAAGGAGGCCAGCCACCTTTTCCTCCAGACCGATGGGACGAAACGGGCCGGAGCCTACGATGCCGACTTTCACCAGCGGAACAGCAGCGGCGCCCGGAAACAAACCGTTCAGGTAGATTATGTTCACCCGCTGAACAAAGGCCAGCTGGAGACCGGATTGTTCGGAGCGGTGAGCCGGGGCAGCAGCGATTTTTCCTACCATGCCTGGAACCACACCTCGGGCAGCTTTGAACTGGATCCGGCCTTTTCGGACGATTACGGGAACCGCCAGCAGGTGCTGGCCGTATACCAGTCGTACCAGCGCGGGTTTGGTAAATGGATGCTGCGGGCAGGACTGCGCCTGGAGCACACCCGCCTGCGGGCCCGCTTTTCGTCGGGAGGCACCCGCATTGCCCAGGATTACCTCACGCCTGTTTCTTCCTTCCTCCTGTCGCGGGCACTGGGTGGAAACGGGAAGCTGAACCTTACCTACTCGGGCCGCATCAAGCGTCCTTCCATCCAGCTGCTGAATCCATTCGTGGACCGGTCCAACCCCGACTTTGAGTCGTCCGGCAACCCGGGCCTGCAGCCCGCCACCATGGATGTGGTGCAGGTAGCGTACAACCGTTCGGGGAAGCTCAATGCTTCGGTTTCCCTTGGCGCCATGCTTTTTCATAAAATGATCACGCCCGTCACTTTCCTGGATACGGCCACAGGCATTTCGCGGAGCCGGCAGGAAAACCTCGGCCGGGGACAGGTATATAAAACGAATATCAACCTCAGTTATGCACCGGGCAAGGCCTGGAGTCTTCAGTTCAATTCCGATATCCGGCACATTGCTTTTTCCCTGCCGGCCGGAAAGGAGTTCCGGGTGCAGCGGGGCTTTAATGCCTACCTGAACCTGAACGGGAGTTACCGTACCGCCGGCGGGTACCGGTTGCAGGGGAGCCTGGCCTGGAGCAGCGGCGGCCTCTCCGGACCGCAGGGCAGGTCCAATGGCCTTACGAACACGGTATTTACGTGCAGCCGGGCGTTTCTGAAAGAAAAACTGGCCTTGTCTGTTTCAGCGGCCAACCCGTTTGCCTCGTTCCGGTACCGCCGCGAAACCCTCACCGATGAACAGTTCATTCAAACCCGGAACCAGCAGGAGTATTACCGGTCTTTTGGCCTGAACCTCAACTACCGCTTCGGCCAGCTGAAGGCCGCGGTGAAGAAAAGCAAACGCAGCTTATTGAGTGAGGATTAAAGGATTGATGATTTCGCGCAGAGCTAAGGAGAAAAGGAGGTATTGGAGGTATCCGGTATTTGCAGTACAAACTTTTTATCTGCGGCTTTTTGTTTCTCGCAAAGACGCAAAGGATATGGTGTAACTTCAGTAGTTCCAAAATTCAATTCCCAATTCCCAATTCCCAATTCCCAATTCCCAATCTGCACATCCGCACATTTGCACATCTGCACATTCACCCCTCCACTCATTCACCCACAGATTCACCCATTCACCCATTGACCCATTCACCTCTAAAATTGCCTTGCCGCCGCTACGGCCCGCTGCCAGAGACGAAGGCGGCCGGCCGTATCCGCAGTGGCCCGGGGCTCGAAGTTCCGGTCCACCTGCCATTGCTGCTCCAGGCTCTGGAGGGAAGGCCAGTAGCCCACGGCCAGTCCGGCGAGGTAGGCCGCCCCGAGGGCCGTTACTTCGGTGATGCGGGGGCGGATGACGCGGGCACCGAGCAGGTCGGCCTGCACCTGCATGAGCAGGTTGTTGGCGGTGGCGCCGCCGTCCACACGCAGCTCGGCAATGGTGGTGCCCGCATCGGCCTGCATGGATTCCAGCACGTCGCGGGTCTGGAAGGCAATGCTTTCCAGGGCCGCCCGGGCCAGGTGCGCCGCCGTGGTGCCCCGGGTCAGGCCGACTACCGTACCGCGGGCCTCGCCGTCCCAATAAGGCGCACCCAGGCCGGCAAAGGCCGGCACGAAATAAACACCGCCGGTATCTTCCACGGAAGCTGCCAGGGCTTCCACTTCGGGTGACGTGCGGATGACGCCCAGCCCGTCGCGCAGCCACTGCACGACGGCACCGCCGATAAAAATGGAGCCCTCCAGGGCATACTGTACTTCTTCCCCGATCTTCCAGGCTACGGTGGTCACCAGGTTGTGCTGCGACCGTACCGGCTCGGTGCCGATGTTCATCAGCATGAAGCATCCCGTGCCGTAGGTGTTCTTTACCATGCCCGGGCGGGTACAGAGCTGGCCGAAGAGGGCGGCCTGCTGGTCGCCGGCGATGCCCGCGATCGGGATCTTGTGGGCGAGGATCTGCCCGGCCGTTTCGCCCACCACTTCGCTGGAGGCCCGCACTTCGGGCAGCATGGCTGCCGGTATACCAAACAGTTGCAGCAGTTGCTCGTCCCACTGCAGGGTGTGGATATTGAACAGCAGGGTGCGCGAGGCGTTGGTGACGTCGGTTACATGCACCGTGCCTCCGGTCAGGTTCCAGATGAGCCAGGAGTCGATGGTGCCGAAAAGAAGCTCACCGCGTTCTGCCCGTTCCCGGGCACCCGGGTTGTTTTCGAGGATCCAGCGCAGCTTCGTGGCCGAAAAGTAGGCATCGATCACCAGTCCGGTGGTGGACCGGATCAATTCTTCATGTCCGGCGGCCTTCAGCTCCTCGCAATAAGCCACGGTACGGCGGTCCTGCCATACGATGGCCCGGCCCAGGGGCTTGCCCGTAGCCCGTTCCCAGACCACGGTCGTCTCGCGCTGGTTGGTGATGCCCAGGGCGGCGATGTCGGAGGGGCGCAGGCCGGCCTGCACAATGGC
>DATAGL010000573.1:0-6321 GCA_036263755.1 Chitinophagaceae bacterium
CTTCTCCCCCGCCGTACTTTGCTTCGTTCAGCAGGGCCAGCACCCATCGGCTCATGTCGGCGACGCTGGAAAAAATTCCGCCGGCCGCCTGGGCCACCGTGGTGCGGTAATGCGGAATCACCCGTACCGTTCCCTCCACCGGGGCATGGGCATCAATAACATTGACCGTATCCTTCAACCGGTGAATGGTCGTGGAGCTGCGGCTCATTCCCAGGGGTTGCAGCAGGCGCTGTTCCACGTAATCATCCCAGCTTTTGCCACTGACACGAGATACAATTTCACCCGCTACGATGTACAGGTTGTTGTCGTAATCATATTTGGTGCGGAAGGGCGAAACGGGTTTGAGGTAGCGCAGGTTATGAATGAGATCTTTCAGCGTAAAGTCGGAAGAATCGGGCCATTGCATGAGGTCGCCGGCGCCCAAACCAAGGCCGCTCCGGTGGGTAAGCAGGTCGCGGATCGTAAAGGCTTCCGATACATAGGGATCGTACAGCCGGAATTCAGGAATATAATCCTGCACCTTGTCATCCCAACCGATCCTGCCTTCATCTACCAGCTGGCCGAGCGCTGCGGCTGTAAACGCTTTGGTGTTGGAAGCGATGCCGAACAGGGTATGCTCGTCCACCTTTTGACCCGTGCGCAGGGAGCGGACGCCGTACCCTTTTGCATGGATCAGCTTACCGTCTTTAACAATACCGACGGCTATTCCCGGAACATCAAATGCTTTTAAGGTGCGCTCGACCAAGGTATCGATCTGCGGGGTCGTGAGTTGGGCCGTTGCCAGCAGCCGTGCAGCGACGAGCAACAGGATCAGTCCATATCTGCGCATAAACATCTGGTTTTAAAGTGGAAAGATGAATGTACGGTTTTCACGCAGGATGAAAGAGGTAAAAAGGCAGTCTTCCGGAAGGAAAATGCGGTACCGGGCTGTTTCCGTACAGGGAGAAATTGCTTAATTTGGAGGAAGACACCTGCTGCTATTATGAAAAAATTAGGGATGGCCGGACTGCTCCTGTCCGGCGTACTGTTTTTCTCCTGCTCGAAAGAACAAGGACCGCTGGCACCTGGCACGTACCGGAAGCAGGGGCTGGAAACTGTGGGCAAACTGCGCGTTTTTGCCCGCACCGGTGAGATCACCGATCCTGCGCTGCTGCTCAGGTTTACGGAACGGGATGCGCCGGCCATCGAAAACTTCAAGGACCGCTTTTATCCCGACACGGGCCTGTTCGGAAGTTTTACCATTCATCAATCAGAAAGGGCGACCGTGTCGCATGATTTCAGGCAGCAGGAATACCTGTTGCAGCACAAGGAGGACCTCGTAACCTTTACGGCTGCAGACACTTTATACGGCGGCACGGTAGATGAAGTGTTTACCCGGACGCCGGAGTACAACATCCTTCGGTACAAACCGCCGGTATATGCCGAAAACCTGTATGCCACCAACGGGGGTGTTTTTTACTTTAACTATACTTCCCGCATCCAGATGTACCTGGAACGCGACCGATCGAGGTTGCAGAGCGGGGCGATGACGGCGGTGATCCACCGGCCTAATGCCTCTTATTTGAAGATCTGGCAGAACCGCCTGAATCCCGGTTTTTATTCCTCGCTGAACGAGGGGGATACGGTTGTGGTACAGGAATATTCGGTTCTCTATGGACGCTGAGAGCAGATAACTTTTACCTTAATACCGATGACGTTGAAACGTTTCACCTTCCCTTTCCGGTGGCTGCTGTGCGTGCTACTGCTGCCTGCCGGCTGCCGCAAAAACGAGGCGTCCATGTCCCCTTCCCCGGAAGGCCAGTCTTCGGAAGTGGCTGTGAAATGGGCGGAGATAACCCTGTACGTGCTGCGTTATTCGGCGTTCAATACGCCAACCTACAGCTCCCGTTCACTGGGTTACCTGGGACTGGCCCAATACGAAAGCATTGTTCCGGGAGATCCTGCTTTCCGGTCGCTTTCCGGACAGCTGCCCGGACTGAACCTGGGGGCGCCCTCCGGTGCCCTGCACTGGCCGCTGGCACTGAATGCGTCACAGGAAACGCTGCTGAAAAAGCTGTATACAGTCCCGGGCAATAGCCACCGGTTCATACATGATAAAATCGATTCGTTATACGGAGGCCTGCTGGTGAAGTATCGCAAAGACATCGATGCAGGGGTTGTCCGGAGGTCCGAGCAATGGGGGCGAAAGGTAGCGGAAGCTGTTTTCAACTGGTCGAAAACAGATGGCGGACACGAAGGTTATACCCGCAATTTCGATCCCGCCTTTTCTTATCCTACCGGTCCCGAATATTGGTCGCCGCCCCTGCGTGGACAGACCATCAGCCTCTATCCGCTGCATCCGCACTGGGGAAAGAACCGGACCTTCGCGCCGGGAAACAACGAGCTGCCGGTTCCGGCCATCACACCCTATTCCACGGATCCAGGCTCGGCTTTCTATCAATATTACAAAGCGGTTTATGAAAAAGATAAATCCCTGACGCAGGATGAAATGGAGGCCGCTGCGTGGTGGGGTGATGATCCGACCGAATCCTTTTCGCCGCCCGGTCACTCCTATCATATGGCGATCCTCGCGGTAAGCGGCAGCAACGCCTCTTTGATGAAGGCAGCCGAAACATTTGCCAAAACCGGTATGGCTGTAGCGGATGCCTTCATCCATTGCTGGAAAGCGAAGTATACTTACTTCAACGAACGGCCGTCCACCTATATCCGGAAGCATATTGATCCGGTCTGGATTCCCTTCTGGCCGGAGCCGCCTTTTCCTGCTTTTCCTTCGGGCCACTCCATTCAGAGCAGTGCTGCCGCCACGGTGCTGACGCAGATCTTCGGCACCTCCTTCTCCTTCACCGACCGGGTACACGAGCACAACCGGCGCATTGACGACATACGGTTCCTCGACCTCCGGTATCCGGCGCGCAGCTACCAATCCTTCTGGGAGGCGGCGGATGAATGTGCCCGCAGCCGGTTCTACGGCGGCATACACACAGAGCAGGATAATGTGGTCGGTACAGAAGAGGGAAAGAAGATTGGAAAGAATGTTCTGGAACTGCGGTGGAAGCAGTAAGGAGATCTTTCCGGACGCTAAAGCATCCCTGCCTGATATGCCGGGATGACTAAGTACTTTGTCTTTAAAAAAACCGGTGACGAGGTGCTTCATGTCCGCATGAAAGGCCCGCTAACCGGCAACACGTATAAAGTCGCACAAGGGTTTAAAAGCAATAAAAAAGCGCCGCAGAACGGCGCTTTTTTTATGGGTTGACGGTGCCTCTTACCGCGGAAACTGGTAGAAGATGCTGAACTGCCAGACGCGGTTGTTCATTTCCGTATCCGTAACATTCGGTGCGGTAATGCTTTCATTGATGTTGCTGATGCCGAGGTTATACCGGATACCTAGCCCAAAATTGACCGGGCTCAGGTAGCCGACACCAAAACCCCAGGAGAAATCCACTTTTTTCAATTTGTCTTTGATGTCCTGCTCCTGGCCATCCGAATAATCAAACTCGGAACCGGCAAGGAACCCTACCTGGGGACCGGTTTCAATACGCACGCCCCGGTTCATATACTGGATCATCACGGGTATATTGATGTAGCTGAGTTCCATCTCGGCATCCAGGTTGGAAGAAAGATGGACATCGGTTCCCTGCTGGGAGTACACAATCTCCGGCTGCACCGCCAGGTGACGGTTCAGGTGGATGTGCGCCAGGCCCCCGATGTGAAAACCGGATTTCTTCGACTGGTTGGAGTAAAAGTCTGTTTTCAAATCGGCCAGGTTCAGCCCTGCCTTAAGACCAAACTGGGCACGTACCGGGTCACGGTGCGGCACAGCGCCGGACGTTGTTTGTGCATAGCCTTTTTGAAGCAGCAACAAACAGAGCATCGAAAGGATTTTCTTCATGGAAGTGGTTTTGGCCGTATGCCTGCAAAAACGAAGCCGCGCCGGTGTAACAGCACTTTCGGTATGGATCCGGCAGGTGTATTTACGCTTCACCTGACGGGTCATCACCGGCTAGCTTTTCCGGCGGATTTCCATCCTGGCGCTGTACGTCGGTTCCCTGGTCGCGCAGCACCTGCTCTCCCGTATCCTGCAGGCCGCGGTAGTTGCGGCCGTTTTCATCGGATGCTCCCTGGACGCGCAGCTCTTCTTCCACATCGCTGTTGCGGAGCATGCCGCCCTTGTTTTCTTTTGATGCCATATGCTGTTATTTATGGTAGAACTGATTTGTTTTGCCCGGTCGTTTACAACAAAGCATTATTATACCAACAAACAGCAAACCATAATTTACTTGGCTGTCAAGGAAGGCACCGTACCCGTTCAAAGAAAGCGGCGGCGCCTTCAATGGATAGGGGGTCAATCCGAAGCTGGCTGCGGCTCTCAAACGCGGAACGTTCGATGAGCGCTTTGTTTTGTGCCGGGCTCAGCCGGCTCAGTTGCCGGGCTACGTCACCGGTCCGGGCTTCCTGCAGGTCCAGGGCCAGCGAAGTACCGGCACAGGAAAAATCCACGCTGGAAAAATCAAGGGCCTTGCGCCCTTTGTTCCCGGACGTTTCAAAATAGACCTGCCGGTTACTGATGTCGTATACGATCTGCCATTTGGTATAATCGCCCTGCGCAATGTCGTTCAGTATAGTAAAAGCAAACGGAACGGCCGGGGTAGCTGCTCCGCTTTGCTGAAAGCGCTGTACCTGGCGGCAGGCCGTAGTGAACCGTTCTACGGAGTTATCGGAGCGGTCACCGTTTTTCAGTCCGCGCACCGCTTCTTCATACACGGTATTGGTCAGGACCGGGTAAGGAAGTTCCCTGCCTTGGTGCACTTTCATTTTCCCGTCCACAAACTCAATGGTAGCGGCCGCTCCCGTGGCATCGGCAACAAGGTAATGCAAAGGGGCAGCATTGTTCCGGCTGATCCGTACGAGCGTGTCGGTCGCAATCACCTCGGCAACCGTAGCGCAGTTGTCGAGCTGGAACTGGATCCACTGCAACTCGTTCATAGCGGCCCGCTGATCGGCTTCGGGGTAAGTACTGCCGGCCAGCCACATCAGTTCCACAACCAGCCCCTTTTCGTTCATGCCACCGTGCGGAAATTCTTTACCGAACTGGTTGAACGTTACCGATCCGCAGGCTGAGGTCCATTCAATACCGGGCTCGCCCGGCTGGTTAAAAGCCGCTTTCCGCGCGCCCCGCGCATTGACCATCAGCATCCCGTTCCCGCTGACCCAGTCATAGTTACGTCCGAATACATGCTGCCCATTGCGGCTCAGCAGGAAAGTGGAGCAGGCCAGCACCGAAACCCCGTGCAGCAGGAGGAGTAAGATAGCAATGCATTTTTTCATAATGCTCCAGTTATAGATGATTGAAGATTGGTCAGTTGCGTAAGCAGAATAGAGAACGTTTTTACAGCCGGGATGGTATCCGGAGCACGGCGTTTTCGGGCTTTTGGTATTCCTTAAAAGACAACGGCACCGGGTGGGACATAAACGGGTCAATGAACCTCACAGCGCTGTATGAAGCGCATGGCCAGTTCTTCCACTTCGGCATAGCGCAGGGGTTTGGTGATAAAGTCTGCACCGTAACGGTGGGCAAACATAGCGTCCATTTTGCTGTTGGAAGTGGTAAACACCGTAACCGGGATATGCTTCAGCCGGTCGTGCTGCCTGATCCGGCTCAGGGCTTCTTTGCCGTCCATGACGGGCATATTGATATCCAGTATAATGAGGCAGGGAAGTTCGTTCTTGTCAGCCATTTCTTCCAGAAGCTTCAGGGCACGCAAACCATTGTCCGCATGGATAATGTCTGCCGTATGGCCATCCTGCCGGCTGAACGCTTCTTTGACCAAGTTCAGGTCATCCATATCGTCTTCCGCATAAACGATCAAATGGTTAATTGTCTGCATCGGTTCCTGTCTGTTCCATTTTACCTGTCTGAAATATTATGCCTTTTTTTATCGTATGCCTCCGGGCCTTTACGCCCGGATAGTAAGCTATTAATTTTGCGGAGTCTTCCCCGTTAAATGAACGGTTCATGTAGGGAAGATCTTCACCCGCCTCCAGAACTTCGCTCTGACAGAACCGTCTGACTTGGGTAAAACATTGCCCAACTGCCGGGCTTCCTTCTTTCAAATGGTCAGGCTTTTTCTGCTGCGCGTGCTTTCCCGCACCTTTTTTGCAATTTATTCTACAGCGTAAAACAGTAACGAAACCTTTCCATAGAGAACCAACATTTGCTTGATAAACAAGAGTCTAAATATAAGCCCTTCCCCTAAGATGTGGAAAACTTCTGAGGCCCGTCCCTGTCGGGTGCAACTGTTCTTCAAGGTTTCGAGGGAG
>DATAGL010000574.1:0-3117 GCA_036263755.1 Chitinophagaceae bacterium
GGAGGAAAAAAGAAAGAGGTAAAAACGCATGGGAACGATTTTACCTCAATATGATCATATTATTTTTCAAACACAAGATACTGCCAGGGCTGCAGACGGAGGTCGCCGTGTGCCTGGAAGTCGGCGGTTTCGCCGGTAAAAGGGTTGCGGTAGGTTCCGGTGATGCCCTGGCTGCCTACGTTGACTCCCTGCATCTGCCCGGAAAGGTTCAGCAGGACCACTACTTCGCGCTCACCGTTGCTGCGTTTATAGGCCAGCACTTCGGGCTGCAGGTGCAGCCGCTGAACGGGCGCCGCCTGTGCATCGGCCAGCAGGGCCGGGTGCAGGGCATGCAGGTTCAGCAGGGTTTTATAGAATTCGTGCAGCTGGGGTTCGCCGGTCCACTGGATCGGATCTTTTTCAAAAAACTCCAGCCGCTTGTGATTCGGCTGCTCCTGCCCGCTGTACAGCAGGGGAATGCCCGGCCAGGTTGCGCTCAGTACTGCCAGTGCTTTGGCTGCTTCGCCGTATTTTTCATACTCGGTGCCGTTCCAGCTGTTCTCATCGTGGTTTGTAGTAAACCAGGCCTGGAAACCGGGCGCCTGCTGGTAGCGCTGCAGCACGCTGTCGAGCACCGAAACCGGCTGCCGGTTCTGGTACCACTCCCGGGCCTTGTGCATCCAGGTCCAGGTATAGGCGGCATCGAACACCTGCATGTAGTCCGGATGGTCGAGCGGATCGAGCTCGGCCAGCCAGAACAGGGGCTTTACGGTATCCAGTTCCTTTTTGGCTTCCAGCCAGAAATCCAGCTCTACCCAGAAGGCCAGGTCGCAGCGGAAACCGTCGATACCGGTTTCCGTTACCCAGAATTTCATGGCATCGATCATGGCCCGGCGCATCTCCCGGTTCCCGAAGTCGAGCTCGATGATATCGTCCATACCGCTGGCGATCTTAAAGGTGCCGGTGGCGGAGTCGTGCTCGTACCAGCCGGGATGTTCCACCGTCCAGCGGTGGTCCCAGCCCGTATGGTTGGCCACCCAGTCGATAATCACCTTGAAGCCCTGGGCGTGCGCTTCCTGCACCAGTCGCTTAAAGTCGTCCAGGGTACCAAATTCCGGGTTGATGGAGGTATAGTCCGCTGCCGCATACGGGCTGCCCATGGAGCCTTTTTTGTTCTTCTGGGCAATGGGCGTCACGGGCATAAACCAAAGGGTATGCACCCCCATGGAGCGGAGGCGCGGAAGGTGCCGGGCAAAAGCATTGAAAGTGCCTTCGGTCGTGTACTGACGCACATTCACTTCGTAAACATTGGTCGAGCGGATCCAGTCTTTTGTATCAGCCATGGCGATTTTGTTTTGGGTTCTTCCGGCCTGCCGCGCAGGCGAGCAGGACAACAGCAAGGAACAGACGATGAGGAAGCAGGCAATCCGGAGCATAGTAATGTGTATTAGCTACACAAATATACGCGCCCGCCCGTTCATTTATCACCATCTTAGGAGAATTGCCGCTACCTTTGCCCTGCAAATGACACGCCGGTAAGGACCGGCAAATTAACGGTTTAACGGCGGTGTCAGTCCATTTTATCCATCAAGCATGAAAACATTCGACGTACCGGTTGCCTACCGCAGCCCGCTGATCTCGGCCATCAAAAAAGCGCGCAAGGAAAAAGACCGCATGAAGAAGGACTTCTCTCCTACCGAGCTCGATTTCGGACCGGTACGCATCCTGCTGGCCCGGCATTTCGGCTTTTGCTACGGGGTGGAGAACGCCATTGACATTGCCTTTAAAACGGTGGAGGAAAACCGGGGCCGGCGGATCTTCCTGCTGAGCGAGATGATACACAACCCGCAGGTCAATGCCGACCTTATTGCGCAGGGGGTCCGTTTCCTGCAGGACAACAGCGGGCGCCAGCTTATTCCTTTTGAAAGCCTGACCGAAGAGGACATTGTACTCATTCCCGCTTTCGGCACCACCCTGGCCATCGAGGAGCGCCTTCGTTCCATCGGCATCCGCATCGAACAATACGACACGACCTGCCCCTTCGTGGAAAAGGTCTGGAACCGCAGCGAGGTCATCGCCAAAAACAGCTATACCATCGTCATCCACGGGAAGCCCAACCATGAAGAAACGAGGGCTACCTTTTCCCATGCCGCCGCCAGTGCGCCGGCCGTGGTGGTGAAGGACATGAAGCAGACCGAAGCGCTGGCCCGCTACCTGCTGGGTGAAATGCCGGCCGCGCTTTTTTACGAAGAATTCAGGGGACAGTACTCCGAAGGCTTTGACGTGGAGCGCGACCTCCAGCGGATCGGCGTCGTGAACCAGACCACCATGCTGGCCACCGACACCCAGGCGATTGCCGACTACCTTAAAAACGTGATGATCCGCAAATACGGACTGGAAGAGTCTTCGGTCCAGGAGCGTTTTGCCGATACCCGCGACACGCTTTGCTACGCCACGAACGACAACCAGAGCGCCGTTACCGGCATGCTGCAAACCCCGGCCGACCTGGCTCTGGTGGTGGGCGGCTACAACTCATCCAACACCTCGCACCTGGTGGAGCTTTGCGAAGAACAACTGCCTACCTACTTTATCAGCAGCGAAGAAAAAATCATTTCCGCTGATTCCATACTCCATTACAACTTTCATACAAAGCAGGAACTGCTCACGGAAGGCTACCTGCCCGGCAGGACGCCGGTACGCATCCTCATTACCTCGGGCGCTTCCTGCCCCGACGCAATCGTGGAAGGGGTGATCCGGAAAGTGACCGGGTTTTTTGAAGGAAGCAAGACGGTGGAGGAAGTGAGGGAGGGATTTAAGGTTTAAAGTTTAAGGTTTGAGGTTTGGAGTTTGTAGTTTGTGGTTGCGCGCAGTGGTAAGGAGAAAAGGGGTAGCATCGGTCTATGTGTGAAATTTAAATCAGGTTAAGCGCAGGTTATCTTTCCTGAACAAATTAAAAAACAATAAAAAAAGCCATCATGAATGATGGCTTTTTTTATTGTCTTATCGCATTTCTGTTGATTTTCACCTATTCAACCGGGCAACTTTTCAACTCGCTTATTCAGTAGGTATCCTCTATGTTATGCACCTGCTTGTACAGCAACTCGTAATATTCATTGGCCATGCGGTTGGAGTCGAACT